>CACYJP010000136.1 GCA_902774725.1 uncultured Lachnospiraceae bacterium | reverse complement strand
TTATGGTGGGTATGGCGCAGTTGGCTAGCGCGCCAGATTGTGGCTCTGGAGGCCGAGGGTTCAAGTCCCTCTACCCACCCTGTATATGTTGGTCGCTTCAACGATAGGCACCGTCACATTGGGCTATCGCCAAGTGGTAAGGCACAGCACTTTGACTGCTGCACTCGTTGGTTCGAATCCAACTAGCCCAGCTAAATATTTGAGCCACTAGCTCAGTCGGTAGAGCACTTGACTTTTAATCAAGTTGTCGGGGGTTCGATTCCCCCGTGGCTCACTCTTTTTTTTTATAACAAGCGGATATGGCGGAATTGGCAGACGCGCTAGATTTAGGTTCTAGTGGGGAATCCCGTGCAGGTTCAACTCCTGTTATCCGCAATTTTTTTCCATCTAGGGTTGTCTATGTATGTAGGTAGGTAGCCCTTTTCTTTTAACTTATAATTATGTATTTTGTGTGATTTTTACATATAGTTAGTACATTTTTATTGAATATACACATTAAAAATGTTAAAATATCTGTAAATATGGGCAAAGCAGAAGTGATTCTGTGACGCAAAACTATAGGACCTTGGATGTCTGAGGGTGAAAGCTTCTTCCAAGGTAGCCAGTTGCAGATTTTGAGTTTTAACAACAGGCATACTATAGTCTGTTGTTTTTTGCTGGTCACACTATTCGAGGTACACGATATGAAGACTAAGAAGTATGATAATGGTTTTACTCTTGTTGAATTAATAATTGTTATTGCTATAATGGCTATTCTTTCGGCGGCTATAGCTCCTGCAATCATCGGATACATAGAAAAAGCAAGAAAAGCT
Source organism: uncultured Lachnospiraceae bacterium (assembly GCA_902774725.1). Classification (GTDB taxonomy): domain Bacteria; phylum Bacillota; class Clostridia; order Lachnospirales; family Lachnospiraceae; genus Eubacterium_Q. The sequence goes on along the minus strand of CACYJP010000136.1, from coordinate 4,741 downwards.
GATGATGTTCAGACGGCAAAGGTTATTTATGATGCTGTCAATTTTGCATTAGCTAGTGGTGATGATGAAGTTGAAGATGCATGGATCAATGATGCCGGTAATGAAAGTGATGGAAAGATGACATCAACTCTTACAGGTCATGAACTCAGACCTGTTGCCTGGGCAAGAGGTGTTAGAGTTGGTAACTGGCAGAATTCGTTATATAAGTGTGCACATAACGGAGCTGGAGAACAGGCATTTGTTGATGAGATGCTTGAGGCTCTTGCACAGGATGCAGCTAAAGGAAAAGGAAACAGTTGGGATAAAAATTCACCAAATGCATATGACGGAAAGAGTGCATGTATAACACCACTTAAGTATGGTAAAAAGATGAATGGTCATAAACCCGAATGCTGGATCATATATAGAGATGTGGTTACTAATACTCCCGAGATTTATATTGGTTATAAAGATGGAGCAGTTAAGGGAGTGTGGCGTATGTGGCCGGAAACCTGCAAGGAATATAAATAAAACTTAATAGTATTTGTTTGTGTTAAGAGTATTATGTGATAAAAGAGGGTGGTTTTTTGAATAATAGACCTAAAAGTCTAAAAAACAATAAGGGATTTTCTCTTGTTGAACTTATTATTGTTATAGCCATTATGGCAATACTTGCAGCTGTTATTTCTTTGGCTGTTATTAGATATGTAGATAGGTCTAGAAAAGCGTCAGATGTTGAGACTGCTAAAACTATTTATGATGCTGTTTCATATGCGTATGCTGAGGGATATTCATATGAAGGTCAGGAACATGGTGTTGATCAAGATGCCGACTATGTTGGGACTGATGTAATGCCGAATATTTCATCCGGAACTGAACCATCTTATAGTATGGAGATTATTTCTAAGGCTTCAGGAACTGCAACATTCACGAATAATGTTGATGCACAGATACATTTTATGAGTCTTCTTAGAAAGTCCCTTGGAAAAGAAAATGCCGGAAGTAAAGAATTTTCTGATCCTAAATGTAAAAAAGATTCAGGAAATGGAAAGCCTGCCGGCTTCTTGATTGGTAGAAAACTTGATGGAAGTAACGAACCTGTTCGTTTTGAGGTATGGATTATGGATTCGGCAGGGAAACCAATTTACAGACTGTATCCTGATTGTTGTAAGGAATATAAGTAAAGTTATATCTTTTATACTTTGTTTTTATTGCTAATTTTATATTATTCTGATAATATTTGACTGGTGTATTTTTACGCCAGTCTTTTTTTATGTTAGGAGTTAAAAATGGGAGAAAATGAGAAGAAGGTTCCTTTGATCGAACTCAAAGGTTTAACTAAAAACTTTGATGATCAACAGGTGTTAAAAGGAATAGATCTGACTATATACGAGAATGAGTTTCTTACGCTTCTTGGACCGTCAGGATGTGGTAAAACAACTACCCTCAGAATTATTGCAGGGTTCGAAGAACCATCGGCCGGAGAGGTGCTTTTCGATGGGATAGATATTACTAAGGTTCCGGCTTATAAGAGAGAGGTTAATACCATATTCCAGAAGTATGCTCTTTTTCCATTTTTAAATGTTTATGAAAATGTTGCATTTGGACTTAAGATAAAGAAGATGGATAAGACTGTTATCGAACATAAGGTAAATGCTATGCTCGATCTGGTAGGTCTTACTGAATATGCTAAGAGAGATATATCCAGCCTTTCAGGTGGACAGCAGCAGAGAGTTGCGATTGCCCGCGCGCTTGTAAATGAACCAAAGGTGCTGCTTCTTGATGAGCCTCTTGGTGCGCTTGATGCCAAGCTGAGAAAGGGTATGCAGATCGAGCTTAAGAAGATACAGAAGGAAGTTGGTATTACATTTATCTTTGTTACACATGATCAGGAAGAAGCACTTTCCATGTCAGATACAGTTGTTGTAATGAATGAGGGTGTTATTCAGCAGGTTGGTACTCCTGAAGATATATATAACGAGCCGGAAAACAGATTCGTAGCTGACTTCATTGGTGAGTCTAACATCATCGAGGCAGTTATGAAAAAGGATCTTCTGGTATCCTTTGACGGAGAGGACTTTGTCTGCGTTGACAAGGGCTTTAAGGATAACGAGGACGTTGAGGTTGTGATAAGACCTGAAGATATAGATATTGTTAAACCTAAAGAGGCAAAGGTTAAGGGCGTAGTTAAGTCCATTATCTTCAAGGGTGTACACTTTGAAATAGTTGTCGAGACAGAACATCGTGATTATCTGATTCATACTACAGACTATCATGAGCCGGGACTGAAAGTCGGACTCACCTTCGGACCCGACGAGATACACGTCATGTATCCAATGGAATGGTAGTACTTTATATCCGAGAAGTACTTTGCAAACGTCGTAGTACTTCGAAGACTTAATTCAACAGCAATAGGAGTTATAAATGAAACATTACACAAAACTTGTCCGCCCATATCTGGTGTGGTCTATTCTCATAATCATGGTTCCGCTCCTTCTGATTATTCTTTATTCAGTGACAACCGGCGGAAATAATCTGGTTAATATAAAGTTTACACTCGACAATTTTAAGAAAATAGGTGATCCTATTTATCTTGATGTTATGAAGAAGTCCTTCAGGCTGGGCTTTATTTCTGTAATCATTTGTCTGGTGCTTGGTTATATATTTGCTTATTTTATTACAAGATTTAAGGATTCTACGCAGGATATTCTTATTCTTCTTGTCACGATTCCTATGTGGATCAATACACTTCTCAGAACCTATGCATGGATAAGTCTGCTTTCTGATAATGGTGTTATTAACCGTTTTCTCGGGCTTTTTGGACTGACTGCGAAGAGCTTTATGTACACGGATTTTGCCGTTGTGATAGGACTTATAAGTGATATACTTCCTTTTATGGTTATACCTATTCATACGTCTATCAGAAAGATAGATCCTTCGCTTATTGAGGCGTCGCATGATCTCGGAGCTAACAAGTTCCAGACATTTACACATGTTACTCTTAAGATGTCTATTCCGGGTGTTATTAATGGAATAATGATGACATTTCTTCTTTCGATTTCAACCTTCGTTATACCAAAGCTTCTCGGAGGCGGACAGTATATGCTTATAGGAAATCTGATAGAGAATCAGTTTATTTCTGTCGGAAACTGGAATTTTGGTTCGGCAACTTCCATTATCCTTACTCTTATTATCCTTATTGGTCTTACTATCATGAAGAAGTTTGATAAGGAAGAGAAGGAGGAACGTGATGAAGCATAGTAAGAAGAGTAAAGCTCTTTATATCGCTTATATTGCGATGCTTTTTGTTTTCTTTTACCTTCCGATAGTTGTTCTGATGGTATTTTCATTTAATTCATCTAAGAGTCTTACGAATATGACGGGATTTTCTCTCAGGTGGTATTCAAGACTTATCAGTGATGGATCAATAATGAAAGCGGTGTATGTATCGCTGACTATTGCTATATTTGCGACTATCATTTCGACGGTGCTCGGAACTATTACGGCAATCGGTCTTTCAAAGAGCAGAAAGGTTGTTAAGGATGTAGTTCTTAATATTAATAACCTTCCTATTATGAATCCTGATATAGTTACGGCTATAAGTCTTATGATCCTTTTCTCGTCGGCTGTAATTGTAAAGGGTTATCTGACGATGCTGCTTGCTCATATAGCGTTTTGTACGCCATTTGTTATTACGTCGGTTTATCCAAAGGTGAGACAGCTTGATCCTAGTATAGCTGATGCGGCTATGGATCTTGGCGCGACACCTTTTGAAGCACTTGTCAAGGTTATTATTCCTATGTTAAGAGATGGTATTCTTGCAGGCGTGCTTCTTGCGTTTACAATGAGCTTTGATGATTTCGTTATTTCTTATTTTGTTACCGGAAATGGGGTAGAGAATATCTCTATTACGGTATATAATATGACTAAGCGTACCAATCCTAGTATAAATGCGCTTTCGACTATAGTTATTCTTGTTATAGTGCTTCTTATAGTACTCTCAAAGCTTATTCCGGGTCTTCTGAAAAAGACATTTAGAATGATAATGTCAGGTCTTCTTGTGCTGGTGCTTATATTTACTGTATTTACGGGTATCAAAGGAAACGGAAAGACTCTCAGGATTTTCAATTCCGGAGAATATATGGATCCACAGCTTATCGAGGATTTTGAAAAGAAGTACGATTGCCATATCATATATGAAACATTTGATTCAAATGAAACTATGTATACGAAGCTTATGAGTGGATCGAAGTATGATATTCTTATAACAAGTGATTATATGATAGAGAGGCTTATTAAGGAGAAGGAGCTTCAGGATATAGACTGGAACCTGATAACTCACAAGGATGATATAGATCCTACTAATATGGGTTATGTATTTGATCCGGCTAATAAATACAGTGTTCCATACTATGTGGGAACAGTCGGTATCCTATATAATAAAAATGTAGTTGATGAAGAGGATCTTGAGAGTGGTTGGGAGCTTCTGAGAAATCCTAAATATGCCGGTGATATCTATATGTATGATTCAGAGAGAGACAGCTTTATGGTTGCACTCAAGGCACTTGGGTACTCAATGAATACTACAGATAAAAATGAGATAAAAGAGGCGTATGACTGGCTTATAGATCAGAAGAAGAATATGGATGTTGTCTATGCGGGAGATGATGTTATGGACAACATGATTTCGGGCAATAAGGATATAGCTGTTGTTTACTCCGGCGATGCTACTTATATAATGGCCGAAAATGATGAGCTTGCA
>CACYJP010000135.1 GCA_902774725.1 uncultured Lachnospiraceae bacterium | reverse complement strand
TGCTTATCTTTTGGTCTTTGGTTCGGAATAGTGTAGTGCTGGCGGTCTATCTCTTGTTTTCGGTTGCTTGCTTCCTTACCGTACATGAGCATTGGCACCTGGGTTATCATTACCATAGCCTTCAAGAAGATTTACAACACCAAGTACTGCAAGACCGCCACCTACAGCGATGATCACGACCTTAAGTGCCTTCACGCCACTCTGAAGAAAGCTTGTATAATCCAGAAGGGCAATTGCCTGTCTTCCAAGTCGGCTGCTTTTTATATATTCCGGACAAGTATCCGGATTCAGATATGTTCCTAAATCAAGTGACGCTATAAATGAAAGCGCCTTTGCTGAAACTGCTGCTTTTGCAGTAGATAAAAGAGTCACGCTCTTCGTAAGTAATGTACCTATCATTTCTTTTTCTCCTTATTTTTTCAAAATAAAAAACAGAGCTACTCTTCGCTCTGTCTTAGTTCTTCTTCAGTTGCATATTCCTCGTTTGCTGCCCTTATAGCTGCATCCATTATATCGTCCGGCACTCTGAGCCCTGATATATCAAGCTCCATAAACTGAGTGTCCTTCGGGATCTTCGGTCTGCCATAGCTTTCAACATACTTGGCTATATCAAAGGCATTCTTCGGATCTGCATCTGAAAGTTCTTTATACATTTCGTGCTTCGTGATATCCACCTTGTCTGAAAAGAAAGGTCTTACACCACGCACCTGTAATATACATTTGCCGCCATCCATCAGAGCCAGGCGGTCTTGGCTCATTAGTTCCCGTCCCAGCTTCTGATAATTCATTCCATAGGACGGATTGTTACCCCTTGTATCAGAGGTATTATAGGTGTCTATAGTTTCCTTGCCCAGCACATCTGCCAGGTCTTTCAGTGTAGATTTTTCTTTGCCTCCAAGGAATAAGAAGCTGTCACAGTTACCTTCTATCGTCTCGGCGTTATCTTTATAAATAGCTTTAAGCTGCGCCTTTGACTGAAGGATTATCGATGCTGATATTTCCCTGCTTCGGATAGTTGCAATAAGCTTATCAAACTTCGGTATCTGTCCGATATTTGCGAACTCATCAAGAATGCAGCGTACATGTACAGGGAGCTTTCCGTGATACTTATCATCCGCAATGGTACAAAGCAGATTAAAAAGCTGCGTATACATGATGCTGACAAGAAAGTTAAGTGAATCATCCGTATCAGATATGATAACGAAAAGTGCAGTCTTATGAATTCCGATATCTCCTAGATCAAGCTCATCATAAGCTGTTATCTCTCTTATCTCCTGGATATCAAATGGAGCAAGTCTTGCACCGCAGCTGATAAGAATGGATTTTGCTGTCTTTCCGGCTGCAAGCTTATACTTCTTATACTGTCTTACTGCAAATGAATCAGGATCAGCCTTTATTCCCTCTTCCTCGTTGCCATTCTCTATATCCTTAAACATAAGATCTATGGCATTTTCAAAAGATTCGTCATCTTCTCTTGTTTCAGATGCATCTATCATTGCAAGAAGCGAAACAAAGTTCTGCTCACTCGGTCTGCAGTAGCTGACTATATATGCAACCAGAGCTGTAAAAAGGAGTCTCTCCGCTTTCACCCAGAAGTCTTCACCTGCCTGCGCTCCCTCACCCTTTGTATTTGCAATAAGTGTATTTACGAACTTCAGGATATCCTGTTCTGTCTTTATATAGGCAAATGGATTATAGTGAAGCGATTTATCAAAGTTGATGGTATTAAATACCTTTATCTTATATGGAACACGCACCGGATTTCCGGTCTTCTTAGAAAGAATCCTTCCTGATCTGTCTCTTGGATAGTCTTTATACTTCTTCTTATCAGCTATGCTTAGGTCCTTTTCAAAAAGAAAATAGCCACGGCTCAGCATTGTACCGACTTCCTCAAGGATAGTTCCCTTTGGATCTGTAACAACCACACTTGAATGCATCTGCATTATGCTTGGTTTAACAAAGCCTCTTGTTTTACCTGCTCCGGAACCACCCACTATAAGTATGTTCTTGTTACGGTCATACTTCGGATGTGATGGTCTTGTCATACGCAGCCATTCCGAAGCAGTAAGCGGTATGTTGTTCCACTTATTGGGATCCGAATAAGGTTCAAAATCCTTTTCATTTCCCCATCTTGCAGAACCATACTCCTCGCCTTTCCTGAACTGCTTTGCATTCTTCTTACGTGACTTCATATAAAGATTAAAAAGGATACCGGCTGCCACTCCTCCAAGAAGCGGAATAAGCTTAAAACTCGGTGCAAAGTAAGGCGGCTGCTGGAATATCTTTGTAAAGCCTTCAACACATTTATCAAGCGTATCAGTCTTTGTGCTTGCCGTCGCAGCCTGAAGAAACTTATTAACAAAGTAAAACAGTATTAAAAATGGAATCAGATCTATAGCAACCCTGTTGGCATTAAGCTTCCCATTTTTCATATATGGCTTAAGTGCTTTCCTTGGAAGTGCCGTAAGGTCGCTCAGGATTCCTCTTAGTATCTTGTTACCTGCCATAGTATCTACCTCGACTGGCTTCTGTTTTTCTGCTTTACTCTCTCTCGCTGCCTGTTTTTATCCTTTTTAGCCACCTGCTCTTTCTTATCTTTTATGGTTTCCTTAAGCGTCTTCTTTTGCTTAGGATTAAGCTCTTTTGTTTTTTCCTTAACCTTTGCCTTTATATCCTCACCAGGAACTACATCCTGTTCTGCTAGGACCTTACCTGCGTTATCCTTAATAGTAAGACTGACACCATCTACACTTGCTTCCTGCAGCTTATCATAATCAATATCCGTATCTTTAACGAATTCCTGCGAGAATATCTTCTCATTCGAATCATTCACCATTGTAATCTCTTTGGTCATCGCTCTTTGTTCTTCCAGTACCTGTTCCGACGCCATCTTCAAAATCCCGGTAAGCTGATCCACATTTTTGACCTCACAGAATGCCACATAGCTGCAGGTGCCGTCGGCTCTTGGTTTTTCCTGCATATCAATAGGAATATGATTTTTCTTACAGACATCTTTAATTATCTCTGCCGTTCTCTCGTCTGTTACATCCATATGAGCCACATCTTTTCCATCTCGGTTGAAGGACTTAAGTGATCCATGGGTTTCCTTATAGTTGTCTTTTACAAAATCCACTACCTTTGTGAGGATGTTATCCTTTTCCTCCACCGATAGCTGCTTACTTTGCTCTGACTTTCTGCAGGCATCTGCAATAGCCTGGATAATATCTACACTGACTGTAACAACAGCCTTACCTGTTTGAAACGATTCCTGTGTTAATTCATCTACCATGGGCTACTCCTCATCTGTAACATACTCAAAGGTTATATAATCATTTCCATTTGATGATGACTTGGCTTTGGATATGATAATCTGCACATTTCCTGCTTTAAGATCAGCATAAGCATCCTTATCAGCCATAAATTCATCACACATTTCCGTCAGAACCTTACCAGCAAAATAAAAGCTGTCAGGGAATTCCTTAAAGCTGATCACTCCACATCTTCCATTTCGTGTCATAATAGCATCCACATCGATTACTGTTAGTACTCGGTCAACAACATCTGCAGTGTGAAGCTGTCTCTTCCCATCATTCATAAGTTCACTGGCAGACTTCTTTCTGGAACGAATATCTGCATAACTCATCTCTCTTTCCTCCTTCCTGTAATATCTATTTGTAAACACCCAAGGGTGATATACACTAAGTTTTGGACTTTTCGTCCAAAGGTTTATCATCTTCCTGCTCCGGGGCAAGAACTAAACTGACCACAAGTATCGTAAGTCCTGCCACTAATATGACTAGCTTCAGCCACGGAGGGAAGTTTTGTATGTAATCCAAGTTCCACATAACTGCTCCTTTCCACGAAAAAAAGCGCCTATGAGTTTTCTCATAGACGCCTTAACGCTGTATTATAACAATATTCTGTTGTTAATTAGCCTTGTTTTTCAAGATAACCTCTGTGAATTATCTTCCGATATAACACGCCAACTTCAGCCCGACAAACCTGCTAATATTTTGCAAGTGTTTTTTTATTATCGATTTCTACCGATATTTTAGCATGAAAAATAAGATCAGCAAATACTGACCTTTAGTATTCTATTATCTCTATTTTCTGTAGCCGTAGATTTTGAGGCTTATTTCTCACTCTCGTTGAGAACGCTTGACACCCTTGAGTGATATATTCTTAGGAACTTATTGTAAGCTGCAAACATTGCAACACGATACTTTTTTCCTTCGTTGCGTTTTGCTAAAAAATATTCACATACAGGATCTCCTGCATATAGTTTCTGATGCTTATTGATAGTATCCATTAATTCAAAGCCTAATTTTCGCATTATTCTTGATCCCCTCTTCGACATATGTCTCTCTGTTCCAGTGAATTTTCCGGATTGATATGGAGGCGCATCAATTCCTGCATATGCGATTAGCGCCTTTGCACTATGAAACCTTCTTGGATCTCCTATTTCTGCAATCAGTCGTGGTCCTATTGATATTCCGACTCCTTTCATCTCCATTACGGTTGTGTACTCCGGCAACTTCTTGGCAATTACATTCATTTGGTTTAGAATACTATAGAGAGCAGAATCAACTTCTCTCAATATTTTAACTGCGTCTTGAATCATCAGTTTTGTATTCTCAGACGACGGAAGTGTTGGGATACTGTCTTTGGCGATAGAGTAAAGCTGGCGGGCTTCTTTTTCACTATAGCGGTATCCCTTTTTCTTTGACCACGACTCATACCTATCACAGAATCTATTTTCAGAATACACAGTAATCTTTTCTGCATGATAAAAATCATAGACAAAATCGCTTTTTTTATCTTTTCCCGTAGATTTATCATAACCGTTCAGTACACCTCCGATTCCCGGAAGCGTTCTATCAATGACACTCTCCAATACAAGATATCTATCTTGCCTGGTTTTCATAGTTTTAAAGTATTGCATACCCAAAGTTTTTAGTTCCATTCGTTCATCACTAGCAACATACTCTTGAAAAGAGCGAAACCAAAAATCTATACCGTACTGAGCAATCATAATAGCATCAATGCTATCGGTCTTTGGATTTCTTATTCCCTGGCAACGGTAACGCTTCATTTCCAGAGGATTTACAATCCGCACATCGTAATCCCTTTTCTTTAGATACGTCGCTATTGGAAAATGATAATTACCTGTAGCTTCCATAGTCACATGAATCTCATCTTCAAATGAATCCATCTGATCTACAAGCCTTTTCAAATCTCTTTGCGTGTGCTCATAATCATTGGGTGACATCAACACTTCTCCATAGGGTTTTAAAATACAAACCGTACTTTTTCCTTTAGATACATCTACGCCTACACTAATCAATACACTTACCTCCATTATTTTTTTCATAGCTGGCGACCACCCACACTTATCGAAACTCATTTTCGTTGGTGACACGTAATCCTGAAAGCTTCAGGTCACAACCTGCTTAACCGAATACATACAATAAGGGGACGGCTGACTGTTTGTCGGACGGGATCACTTACTGTGTCCCAACTAGAATTACGTCAGGCCGCTATCCCCTTAATTATAAAAAATAAGTGCAGATGTATCACTTACATCTACACTTATATAGTACGAAACTT
>CACYJP010000134.1 GCA_902774725.1 uncultured Lachnospiraceae bacterium | reverse complement strand
TATAGCACTTGTAAACTACAGCACACTTTATGAGAAGCCGACGGATTCGATGTTCGATGCCATATATTTTGATGTTGCAATAGTAACAGATGAAGGCTTCGACAGACTAAATAAATCAATTCATTATAACTACGCATGGACCTATGAGAATAAGCCGGCGGATGAAAAAGAAGAGAAGAAGCTTTCTGAAAATGTAATGGGTGCACTTATTTCCCAGGCAGTAGTAAGTGAGTCTGAGATAGAAGGCTTCCTGCCGAATTATTCTAACAAAGCAATTCATTTTGCGACGAATGATATGGGTGGCGATAAGACAATATCAGGTATAATGCTTTATATACTTATAGCAGTGCTTTCATTTATCTTTGCCATAACGATCAGCAACACGATCACAAAAGAGGCTTCGGTTATCGGAACCCTGCGTGCTTCTGGCTACACAAAGGGAGAGCTGGTTGTTCACTATATGACTATGCCGGTTCTTGTAACACTTATAGCAGCCATAATCGGAAATATCCTCGGATATACCTGTATGAAACTTATAGTTATCAATATGTATTATAATTCATACAGTCTTCCGACCTATGAGACCATCTGGTCATCTGAGGCATTTATAAAAACAACGCTCGTACCTGTTATTATCATGTTTGTAGTTAACCTGATAGTAATAGCGAGAATGATGAGATTTTCACCACTTTCCTTCCTGCGTCACGATCTCAAGATCAAGAAGAGAAAGAAGGCTATGAGGATTCCATCCTGGAAGTTCATGAGTCGTTTCAGAGTCAGAGTCCTGCTTCAGAACATTCCTAACTATATAGTACTTATGCTGGGAATTACATTTGTAATGCTAATGATGTCGATGGCAGTAGGCTTCCCTGAGTCGCTGGACAAGTATCAGAAAAATGTAGCAGATATGATGTTCGTAAAGAATCAGATGGTTCTTAAAGAAAATGTGGATGAAGATGGAAACAGACTGAAAACTACAACTTCTTCGGCTGAAAGCTTCTGTATGACTTCGCTTGAATTTGAAAAAGGCGAATATAAAGAATCAATATCTGTTTATGGAATAGAAAAAGACAGTAAATATGTAAAAATACCACGTAGCCTGGAGGAGAATGAGGTTTATATATCCACGACCTTCAGCGATAAGTATGATGTCGAGCAGGGAGATACAATTAAGCTCGAAGAGAAGTATGATAATACAACATATGAGTTTACAGTAGCGGGTATATATGATTATTCAGGTGCACTTACAGTATTTATGCCGGATGATAACTACCGCAGCTGCTTTGACAAGGACGCGGATTACTTCACAGGCTATATGTCGGATGATGAGATAAAGGGAATAGATGATAAGTATGTTGCAACAACTATCACTATTGATGATGTCCTGAAGATATCCAGACAGCTTGATCACTCAATTGGAGGATATATGGTCTACTTCCAGTATCTATGTATCATCCTTTCGGCAGTACTTATATATCTGCTTACCAAGATAATCATTGAGAAGAATGAGAATTCTATATCAATGGTTAAGATTCTCGGATATGAAAACGGAGAGATCAGTTCACTTTATCTGCTGACGACTACAATAGTTGTTGTAATTTCCTGTATAGTCGGTATAGCTTTTGGGGGAAGGATGGTTTAACTTCGTTATATCAGTTCCGGGACTCATCAAGATGTTTTGCTTCGTATTCATTGCGTACCTGATAGTAATGGTATTTGACTATAGAAGAATAAAGAAGATACCGATGGATGAAGCATTAAAAAATGTAGAGTAAGCGTAATAAGTACTTTACATAAAATACGAATAATGTTGTGAAAATGCACACATTAAGCTATAATATAATTAGCTTATTGTGTGCATTTTATTACAGTTTACGGGGTTACAGCTAATATGGGAGAAACAGGCATACAAGTATATTTTGATAATTATTCTCCTATTGGAGATATAACAGTTATGGCCACCTGCATATTTATAGTAGCGTTGGTGTTTACTTCGTATGTCAAAAAATCAAAAAGCTTCAAGATATTTCTCAATCTGATCGTATATCTTTTCTTAGCGGCAGCTACAAATGTTTTTTATCACAATATGTATGCCGGCATTACTGACGGAAATTATAGATGGGTATATATACTTCGCTGCGCATTTCATGCATTTCTATTTTCAAATCTTTTATTGTATATTGTTTATATCGTTGAGCTTCAGCGCCTTGAGCTGGCGAAAAAAGTTCCGGTTATGATCATTTCTGTGATTCTTTACTTTTTTGCAATTGCTGTTGATATATTCACAACGGTTAGCGGAAAGGGCTTCAAACTGACAAAGAACGGAAGAGCTGTAAACGGTGTAGATGTGTTCTTTTGGGGATACATTAGTTTTATTATCATTATAGCTTTTCTGATGCTTGTAAATAGGAAACGTCTCTATAAACAGGTTATGCTCGGCTTTTATGCCACGATGATCATATCCTTTGTGCTTTTATTTATTCAGGGGATTGTGGGTAATAATTCATATACGGTTGTTTCGTTTATGTTCCCGGTTCTGGCGATGCTCTACCTGGTTCATTCCAATCCATATGATATCGAGCTTGGAGCGATTGATGCTAAGGCGTTGGAGGATCTTGTAAGCTACAATTATGAAAAGAAGAGATCAATGATTTTCTTCAGTCTTTACCTTCCTGATTTTGATGAAGAGGGCAAGCAGTTTACTAAGGAGATTCAGACTGCGATAAGGCGATTTGCCAGTGAGTATTTTAAGGCGGGAGTGCTGTTTCAAGTAAGCTCAGGCCATATAATACTTATGGCGGAGAAAAGACGTAATCCTGATTATGAGAATCGTGTTAACAAGATAATCAATGCATTTAATGTAGAAAAAGAAAAGTTTGGTTATGATTTCAAAATAGTTCTCGGAGAAACTGTAGATGAAGTCAGCCGAAGAAAAGAATATGTAAGCTTTATTCGAATTATCCAGGATCATATAGATATGAATACTATTCATATGGTTGAATACGAAGATATAGAGAGGTTTAATAATTATGAGTATGTCCTTTCTGAGCTTGAAGATATCTATAGAAAAAAGGATCTCAGGGATACGAGAGTAATGGCTTATTGCCAGCCGGTATATAATATACAGACGAAGAAGTATGATACTGCAGAGGCACTTATGAGATTAAAGCTTCCTGATATAGGAATGGTTTATCCGGATAAGTTCATCGGACTGGCTGAGGCTAATGGATACATACATGTTCTTACTCAGATAATACTTCAGAAAACCTGTGATGAAATAAAGAATCTTCTGAAAAAAGGCTATGATTTTAAGCGTATTTCTGTAAATGTATCAGTACTCGAAATGAGAGATGAAAAGTTTACATCTGATATAGAACAAATAATTGACGCAAGCGGAATACCTGAGGAAAAGGTTGCAATCGAGCTGACAGAGTCACAGAGCGAAAGTGACTTTGAACTTATGAAGGATATAATCGACAGCCTGAAGGGTAAGGGCGTTAAGTTCTACCTCGATGACTTTGGAACCGGATTCTCTAACATGGAAAGAATAATGGGACTTCCATTTGATATTATTAAGTTCGACAGGTCGCTTGTTATTGCAAGTGATTCGGATGAAAGAGCAGAAAAAATGGTTTCAAGTCTGGCAAATATGTTTGCTGAGCTTGATTATTCAGTGCTTTATGAGGGTGTTGAAAACGAAAGCGATGAGGAAAGGTGTATAAGGATGTCCGCTTCATATCTTCAGGGATATAAGTACTCCAAGCCTATTCCGATGATAGAGCTGAGCAGATTCTTTTCAAAAAAAGAGTAACGGGGGTGTACAGTGGAAAAGTACATAATGGCACTTGATGCCGGAACAACAAGTAACAGAGCTATACTTTTTGATCATAATGGAAGGATTGTTTCTGTTGCACAACGTGAATTTACACAGATATATCCGAAGCCGGGATGGGTAGAGCATGATGCAAATGAGATATGGTCATCTATGCTTGGAGTAGCTGTTGAGACAATAGCCAAGGCTAAAATATCAGCAGAGGATGTCGCCGCAATCGGAATAACAAATCAGAGAGAAACTACCATTGTCTGGGACAAGGAGACAGGTGAACCTGTTTACAACGCTATAGTTTGGCAGTGCCGAAGAACCGCAGAGTTCTGTGACGAACTAAAGAACGCAGGTCATGAAGAAATAATAAGAAAGAAAACCGGACTTGTAATAGATGCATACTTCTCAGCAACAAAGCTTCGCTGGATACTCGAAAATGTTGAAGGTGTAAGGGAAAGAGCTGAACGAGGAGAGCTTCTATTTGGAACAGTCGATACATGGCTCGTTTGGAAGCTGACACACGGAAGAGTACATGTCACAGATTATTCAAATGCTTCTCGTACCATGATGTATAACATAAATGAACTTAAGTGGGATGAGGATATACTTAAGGAGCTGAATATTCCTTTGTGCATGCTTCCGGAAGTAAAGGACAGCAGCTGCGTATATGGAAATGCCAGCAAGCATATACTTGGTCGAGAGATCCCTATTGCAGGTATTGCAGGAGATCAGCAGGCCGCACTTTTTGGCCAACAATGCTGGGAGAAGGGAAATGCCAAGAATACCTACGGAACAGGCTGCTTCCTTCTTATGAATACAGGTGATGAACCGGTCTTTTCAAAGAATGGACTTGTAACAACTCTTGCCTGGGGAGTGGATGGAAGGGTTCAGTATGCACTTGAGGGTTCAGTCTTTATAGCAGGAGCATCTATCCAATGGCTCCGTGATGAGATGAGACTTATAGACAGTGCAGAGGATTCAGAGTATATGGCATGTAAGGTTCCGGATACAAATGGCTGTTATGTGGTTCCTGCATTTACCGGACTTGGAGCACCTTACTGGAATCAATATGCAAGAGGTACAATAGTAGGAATAACCAGAGGAGTTAATAAGTATCACATTATAAGAGCAACTCTTGAGTCTATTGCGTACGAAGCGAATGATGTTCTTCAGGCGATGGAAAAGGACTGCGACGTTAAACTCAGTGAGCTGAGAGTTGACGGTGGAGCGTCAGCAAATAACTTCCTGATGCAGACACAGGCTGATATAATAAATGCCACAGTAGTTCGCCCAAGCTGTCTTGAAAGTACGGCGATGGGAGCGGCATTCCTTGCAGGACTTGCAGTCGGATACTGGAAATCAAGAGATGAACTGAGGACAGTTCTCAGCGTTGATAAGGTTTATAAACCGGAGATATCCGAAGAGGAAAGAAAGGAAAAGCTGAGCGGATGGCAGAAGGCCGTTGGAAGAAGCTTTGACTGGGTGGATTAATGGGACTGTTTAATAAAAAAGATAAAGAGTTAGAAGAGGTGATCAATCAGATCAAGGTTGATTTAAGTAACAACTATAAGGATAATGCAGTAGAAAACATAAGGAAGCTGGAGAAGCTGCTCGAAGAAAAAAAGGCAGGAGGAAAGCTTAAGGAAAAAGATGCAGTGTCCTATAGTGAACAGCTTGAAGCTTTCAAGAAAGACGTTGCTAATTTTAAAAGGACATATTAGTGACTCGCTAAGAATAAAAGAACCTATTAGTGATTTGATAAGAGTAAAACGATTTGTTAAGAACTAAATACCTATATCAGAAAAGCCGCGTCCTTATGGATGCGGCTTTCCAAGTATGATCCAGTCGATAATACGCTGACATGCATTTGTATCAACATTATCAAAATTGTTTTCTATATATTTCTCAACCTTATCGTATTCGAAATCCTTTTTTTGAATTGCTTCGATCATAGCATCAAAGCTCTCGACTATTTTACCCGGAACGTTAGTACGATAGTCTCTATGGAACCCACGGCTCTTGCTGTAATCATCGATATCAAATGAATAGAAGAGCATAGGCTTTCTCATAAGTGAAAACTCATAGATGTCAGATGAATAATCCGTTATAAGCAGATCGGTTATATAAAACAGGTCGTTGATATTCGGATAAGAAGTCATATCAATCATTCTGTCTCTAAACTGTTTCGGAATCGGAACCGGATAGGTTACAAATGGATGCATTTTGAAAATAATAACAGAGTCCGTTTCTTTGCACAGCTTGTAGAGTCTGTTCATATCAAGTCTGTCATAAGGGTAGTATGCATTTTTCTTGTTTTCACCACGGTAGGTAGGTGCAAATAAAATGATATTATCCTTTTTTGTTAATGTCTTGCCACCTGACAATGGTTTACATAATTCAGGGTGTGCGGATAGTATTTTATTAATTGTCATTTCTTTATAATCAGGATCAAGGAATTCATCAAGTCTTGGCATACCGGTTGGCAGCACCATTTCATCATTTATTCCCCATACCTCAGAAAAGAAATGTCTTATCTTCAGAGAACCTGCAATACCGTAATTATACTGACGGTGACCTGACTCAGGAGCCGGACTTGCCGGCATACCAAATCTGCTGTAGCCGGTTGATTTAAAGCCTGCACCTGCGTGCCATAGCTGAGTTATGATAGTCCCCTTGATCTTGAGCCAGTCTGTAGTCTGAGAATGATCATCAAGAAAGATAAAGTCAGCCCATGCTATTTTTCTAAGCGTCTTAATCCAATGCTTCAGGCTGTAATGCTTGGTTGTAATCGCACGGAGAGCTTCTTCAGGCTTATAGCCCTTAGCAAGCAGCTTACGTTTAAGTGCAACCATATTTGACCCCATCTCTTCGCTCTGATCCGACATAAGAAGAATTCGTGGGTTTTTAAGCTTATGCACATCTACGTCACCCTTACGGTGGTGGAGTCTGAACTCAGATTCGTATATTCCACGTAAAACCTTTTTGGCAGAATCATTTTTAAAGCATCTTAGGTCTGACTTGGTTTTCTGTATAACGGTTTGCTTTATTTCGATATCAGTTACCTTTACCTTGAAACCGTTTTTATCCGAAAACTGAACGCGGTATTCTCTCTCTGAGTGAAAATAAGGAAACCTTCTGTTTAGGTATCTCGCTGTAATCTTATCTGAGAGTAAAGCGTCCAGACCATTATTATCCGTAAACTTATATACCCCGACCGGAAGCATTCTGCAGTCGCCAGGATTGGAGATATTGAGCTTATATGCTTTTTCTTCGTTACATTTTTTAAGCTCAAAGCTTGTTTCTCCATTCATTGAAACAATAGATAATGAAGTGTCTTCTGAATAAGAATCAGGATAAAGATAGATCCAGATTCGGTCCCATTTTATTTTATTTATAACTAAACTTTTTATTGCCATAATAATACTTGTATGATGTATTTAGAAGCGAAATACATCTACTTTCCTTTCTTTTCTATATCGTGGTTCAATACATTCAGATACTGTGGACATTTGATTAATTGTT
>CACYJP010000133.1 GCA_902774725.1 uncultured Lachnospiraceae bacterium | reverse complement strand
GGTCTTCTTAGTATTGGAAAATATGCATCTACGTCAGGAAGTATATCTCCATCAAAGGCAGGAGCGACAGCACCTACAAGAGAGATGACAGGCTTTCCGTATTCCTTAGCTATTTTTGCAATTCCGACAGGCGCTTTTCCCATTGGTGTCTGGTTATCAAGTGTTCCTTCGCCTGTTACTACAAGATCTGCTTCCTTTATGTATTTAAGAAGATTGGTTTCTTCTATTACTATCTTATTTCCTTGTTCAAGTGAACCGTTTAGAAAATGTTTAAATGCAAAGCCCAGCCCGCCTGCGGCACCCATACCGGGCTCGCTTGAGTCGATTTCCTCTCCAAGCTTATGAGACAGGGTGGCAACAAACTGTTCGTGCCACTTATCCATCATCTGTATCTCGGACTGGAAAAGTCCTTTTTGTGGTCCGTATATGTAAGAAGCACCGTTTTCACCTGTGAGTGGATTGTTCACATCGCAAGCTATTCGGAAGTTGGATTCCTTTATTGACGGATTCATTGAATTTGTATCAATACTGTAAATGAATTCAAGATCGCTTCCGGTCAGATAAGAACCTTCTTTTCCGACAGGAGTGCCGGTAGAATCATAAAACTTCACACCAAGTGCCTGAAGCATTCCGATTCCGAGATCATTTGTGGCACTTCCGCCAAGGCCGATTATAAAGCTTCTGCAGCCTCTGGAAAGAGCGTCATTTATTATTTCGCCAACTCCGTATGTAGTTGTTTTAAATGGGTCCTTCTCTTTATCGGAAATAAGTGTTATTCCTGCAGCTGAAGCTATCTCTATTATTGCAGTTTTTATTCCCTCGTCATTATAGATGATTCCGTATTCGGCCTGAACTTTTCTGCCAAGTGGTCCGACAACATCGAGATTAACGAATTCACCTTCGCACCCGATGGTCACAGCCTTAACGGTTCCCTCACCACCATCAGCGAGAGGTCTGACTATATATTCTGCCCCAGGTATAGCTCGGACAAGTCCTTTTGCAGCTGCTTCGCCGCATTCAAGAGAGGTTAAACACCCCTTCATGGAGTCCATTGCAAATACAACTTTCATTTCTGCCCCCTATATTTTGATTCAAAATATTATACCACCATATAGGGTTGAAATAAAAGTCTTTTTGTTGTACGATATCAAGAACTGTTATTATCCACCCCGATAATAGCTAAACAAGAGAGGAGAAAAAATTATGAGACGAATAACTGCATTAATGCTTGTGGCACTAATGATCGCATCTCCAATAGGAAGTGTTGATTCAAACGCAGCAGGAGCAGGAAACGTATCAGATGAGAATACAGCTTCTGCGTCAGATGCTCCGAAGGAGGATGAGATCGAGTTTGTCGATCAAAGCTTAGTTGGAGAAGAAGATGAGGATGAGGATGAGGAAATCCTTATACCAATAAGTGAGGAAGAAACAGAAACCTATGAGGAGAGAACGGCTGATAGAATTCACTATATAAAGCTGAATGGAAATTATACTCAGAGTAGTGATGCTATACTTATTGAGAGTAACGGTCATTTTGGACTTATAGATGCATCAAATAAATCAGGTGATATACAGTATGGTATTCCTATTGATGATAGTGCATCAGGAAAGGCTGTGCTTGATTACCTGTGCAAAGTCGGTGTAACTCATCTTGACTTTATAGTTGCAACACATTCCCATTCCGATCATATCGGTGGAATTCCCGAAATAGCTCAGTATCTTCTTACGACTGATATCACAGAGGCTTCAGAGTATGAACCGATCGATGTTGATGTTGATGTTGTAGATGGTGAGGGAAAACCGGTTGATCCTGAGTCTTTAAATGTAAAGGAGGATGATGAACCGGAACCGGTTATAATTCATGGTGAGCGTCCACTTGTTGATGAAGATACAACATACATATATAAGAGCTTTACCCCGAACTCTCAGGAGGCAGAGTGGGATAACGAAAAGTATTATAACGATGCTGATAAGGCGATGACATTAGCTAACAAAATCGTTGTAAACAATCCTTCAGCTGACGCTCTTGAGTTTGTTGGAGCAACGTTTAACGCTAATGGATCAGACAATTATGATGATACCATCAGCTTTAAGTTTGGTGATCTTGATATGTCATTTTATAATCTTTATTCAAGATCAAATGTAGATGAAAATGCAAATTCGATAATAACATATATAGAAGGAAATGGAACTAAGACAGTCCTTCTTGCTGACATAGATGTTTTTGACAAGATCGAGCAGAAGACAGCAACTGCTATTGTAGCTCAGCATGGAAAAATTGATGTTATGAAGGTTGGCCATCATGGATTTGAACGTTCAACCAGTAAGGAGATTATAGATATCCTTGGACCAAAATATGCTGTTATTCAGACGGCCAACCCTTATCTGAATCTTTATTGTCCATTCTATGGATATATGAAGCAGATGGGTGTAAAGATATTCAGAAACCTTGATCAGTCGGGTATTTCAGTTGTTCAGGATCTGACAGAAAAATTAAGTATGGGAAATGGCCATGCTGTTTCAATTGATCCTATTGAAACCTATAAGCGTGAGCTCGTTACCACATATGCTATCGAGGGTGATGATACTCAGTACAAGATAGTAACTGAGACAACAGTTATTATGAGAGAGAGTGACGTGACAAACTCTGAAGCTGCAATTGAGTGGACTCAGACAGATGGAATAAAGAACTGGGCGAAGTGGTACAAGGACTGGGAGCACTATGACTGGGTATTCGTTCAGGGTGACGGAACTCTTGTTAAGGGCTGGAAAACAATAAACAAGGCTGATTACTTCTTTGATAATGACGGTATTATGCAGACCGGATGGGTTAAAAGAAACGGTAAGGATGTTTACCTTATTCCGGAGGATTATAACAGCTGGAAGATGGGTTCTATGATGATCGGCTGGTACCAGATGAAGGGTGACAAAAAGACCTGGTGGTACTTCGGTCCTGATGGTTCAAAGTTCACCGGATGGCTTAATAATAACGGCAGCTGGTATTATATCGAAGATGGAAAAATGTTCGCAAATGGCATAAAGAACATAGGCGGAAACAGCTACAGCTTTGGCTCAGACGGAAAGCTTCGTACCGGTTGGCAGAAGATAAATAATCACTGGTATTATTTTGAGGATGACGGAAAGATCCATCAGGGCTGGATGCTAAGCGGTGGTAACTGGTACTACTGTGATAAGGAAGGCAAGTGCGTAACCGGATCATATCCGGTAGGCGGAAAGTCTTATATATTTGATGGTGAAGGAAAGCTCTCATCAGCAAGAGGCTGGGTAGAGGCTGATGGTAAGTGGTACTATTCCTATGAGGATGGAATTGCATATAATGGCTGGATAGCCGGTGCAAACGGTGGCTGGTATTATATGAATAATGATGGTTCAATGGCTGAAAAGCAGTGGGTTAATTCCGGTGGTTGGTACTATATGAACCAGTGGGGTCTTATGGCGACAGGCTGGGTTGATGATGGTAAGAACTGGTACTGTATGAGTGACAGTGGTCTTATGAGAACAGGCTGGGTAAGCTCTGTAAGTGGCTGGTATTATCTGAATCCATCAGGCATAATGGCGACCGGATGGGTAAATGATGGTGGAACCTGGTATTATATGAATGAAGGTGGCACTATGCTCACCGGCTGGGTAAAGGTTTCAGATACTTGGTACTATATGAATTCTTCCGGTGCTATGGTGACCGGAACTCGCACTATAGATGGTAAGTCGTATAAATTTAACGGTAGTGGAGCGTTAATATAAATTATGAGTAAAAAACCATATGCAGTAGTAACAGGTGCCAGTAGCGGCATCGGTTTTGAGATAGCTAAGCAGCTGTCAAAAAGAGGGTATAGAATAGTACTTGTTGCAAGGAACGAGAAGAAGCTTGAAAAGGTTCAGAAGATCCTTGCGACAGAAAGTATTATTTTACCGGCTGATCTTACGCAGAGGTCTGAATGTGTCAGACTGATGGAGGAGACAAGAGAGCTGGATATAGAGGTGTTTGTAAATAATGCCGGATTTGGTGACTGCGGCAGATTCAGTAAGACTGATATAGGCAAAGAGCTGGATATGATAGATGTAAATGTCACAGCGGTTCATTTGCTTACAAAAATGATCCTGCATAGATTTAAAGAGCGGACAAGTGGCGGCTATATACTGAATGTAGCCTCCTCTGCAGGCTTATTCCCAGCCGGCCCTTATATGGCGACTTATTATGCGAGCAAGGCTTATGTTACAAGTCTTACGAGTGCGATTGCCGGAGAGCTTAAGGATGAAAACAGCGATATCTATATAGGAGCGCTTTGTCCGGGACCGGTTGATACACATTTCAACGATGTTGCCAATGTTGAGTTTTCTCTTAAGGGAATAAGTGCTAAGAAATGTGCTATATATGCAGTTAACCAGATGTTTAAGAGAAAGACTATAATTGTTCCGACTCTTCGTATGAAAATGGCTGTATTTTTCGTAAGACTGCTTCCTCGTTCGGTGATGGTTTCCATGACGGGAAGACAGCAGAAGAAAAAGAGAGGTTATTAGAAAAATGAGCTTTAAGGTTAAATCATTTTTGTTATCGCTTGTATTTTGCACTTTGCTATATACACTTATGTTTATTCATTTTTCGAGCGAGAGACATTTTCTCTATACAGTCTTTCCTGATGGCGGAGCGAGAATTCTTCTTTGCTTAGGCTTTGGTTTGGTCGCCAGCTTTTTAACAAGTGTATGTGTATTCTTATTTTCGAAGAATGTTAAAGGCCAGAATGCTGTTATGGAAGAGTTTGAGACAAATGGCATATCTGATAGATACATATATCTGCTTCAGACTGAGGTAAACAAAGGCGTAAATAAGCCTATGACTCAGCTTCAGTTAAACTATATATTACAGCTGGCTGATGCTTATATCATGAAGGGTAACCCCAATGCAGCAATTAATACACTGGGCCTTTTCGGACCGGTTCAGACTCAAAAGCTGATGTCTCCGAAAGCTCCTATGGGAGAATCAAATCGGATAAAGTATTATGATTTGCAGATGAGTATCTCGGAGCAGCTTCGCTCTCCTGACAGGGCGAACAACATAATGCAGGAGGCGATGCCTTTACTTATGAAGCAGCGAGGCAAGGGTAGTTCGATAGATATGTTCATCTGTGAGACGCTTTGTATATACTACTTACTTATCGGCCGATTTGATGAGGCGCTTAAGAGTGTTGAATTCTGTGATAAGTATGATAATAAGCATGCCCGTTTTCTGAATAATGTTCAGAGAGTAAGGATATATAGCTATCTCGGTGACACGAATGCGGCTCATCAGTATTACAGTGCTGCTGCTTCGATGGTGGAAAAGCCATCTCAGAGAGATATCATGGCATATCTGAATAACGTCTATCTGCATAATGCATAGAGCTTAGTTTTATTGATTTTAATAGAGTTTTACTTTACTTTAAATAATATCAGTTGTATAATTTCATACAGCTATATAGTTAAACCGTTGAAGAGAAGAGTAGGATAAGATCCAGACCTACAGAGAAGGGTGTAGTAGCTGAGAGCACCCGGTTATGCTTTATCTGAAAACTAACTCTGAGGGATCCTTAGTAGAGATTGGAAATTCGAAATGGATACGGTGATTCCGTTATAATCACTTGAGAGACCGTTTGCTCTTTTAAAGGAGTGGTGGAACGCTCCGCTAAGGATGCGTCTCGGCGTGTAAGGTTTATAGTTGCCGTTGGCAACACACGCCTCGCGCGTAGAGTGTCGCGAGCGACACTCTTTGTTACTCTCAGTTGGGGTTTAAACACTCCGTGAGACTTGAATAAATATAAAATCCAGGAGGAATTAAAAATGAGCGATAAAGATGAGAAGAAGGAATATTTCCTGAGTGTTTACAGACATTCACTTGCGCATGTTATGGCAAAGGCTGTAATGGAAATGTTCGGAAAAGAAAATGTACAGATAGCAATAGGACCGCAGATCGATGATGGATTCTATTACGACTTTATGCTTCCACGTCCTATAACTACAGATGATTACAAAACCATCGAGGACAAGATGCGTGAGATACTTAAGCGCCGTGAGGACTGGGTATGCAAGGAAGTAACTAAGGATGAGGCGCTTGAGATATTCAAGGATCAGAAGTATAAGGTTGAGCTTATCAACGATCTTCCTGCTGATGAGAAGATAACGATTTACTATACAGGTGATGATTTTGTGGATCTCTGTCGTGGACCACATATCGCAAATTCACAGGAGCTTATGAATACTGCATTCAAGGTTAAGTCAGCTTCAGGCTCATACTGGAGAGGAAGCGAGAAAAATGATCAGCTTCAGCGTATTTATATGTATGCGTTCCCATCAAAGCAGGAGCTGAAGGCGCATCTTGATTTTGTAAAGGAAGCAATGGAGCGTGACCACAAGAAGATAGGTCCTGAGCAGGAGCTCTTTATGTTTGATGAGTCTGCGCCTGGTATGCCATACTGGCTTCCACGTGGTTTCAAGATGTACAATGCAATTCTTGATTTCTGGCGTAAGCTCCATGAGGAGTATGGTTATCAGGAGATACTTGCTCCTGTTATCAATCACAAGAATCTCTGGGAAACATCAGGTCACTGGGGACATTATAAAGAGAATATGTTCCTCGTAACCAATGCTTCAACTGATGAGGAGACAGGTGAGGAGGTTATCGATACAGATATCCAGTATGCGATCAAGCCTATGAACTGTCCTAATGCGATAAATGTATATAAGAACGGACTTCACAGCTACAAGGAGCTTCCGATCAGATATAGCGAAACTCAGGTTATTCATCGCCGTGAGAAGAGTGGTGAGTTAAATGGTCTTTTCCGTGTTCAGATGTTCCATCAGGATGATGATCATACATTCCTTACAGAGGATATGATCGAGGATGAGATCGGAGATATCATGGATATAGCTAAGTATATCTATGAAACATTTGGCCTTACATATGAGGCAGAGCTTTCAACCAGACCTGAGGACTTTATGGGAGAGCCTGAGCTTTGGGATGCTGCTGAGGCATCACTCAAGAGAATCCTTGATAAGAAGTACGGCGAGGGTGGCTACGAGATAAATGAGGGAGATGGAGCCTTCTACGGACCAAAGATCGACCTCAAGATGAAGGACTGCATCGGAAGAGAGTGGCAGATGGGTACTATTCAGTTAGACTTCCAGCTTCCGCTTAACTTTGATCTGAGATATGTAGCTGCTGATGGCTCACAGAAGAGACCGGTTATGATACATAGAGCTATCTTCGGTTCATTTGAGAGATTTATCGGAATTCTTATAGAGAACTTCAAGGGTGTATTCCCATTCTGGATGTCACCTTATCAGGTAGGAATCGTTCCGATCAGACCTGAGCATAATGAATATGCAAAGAAGGTAGAGAAGACACTTAGAAAAGCAGGTATAAGAGTTGAGGCTGATTATTCAGATGAGAATATGAAGACCAAGATAAAAGGCTTTAAGAAATATAAGGAGCCTTATATCCTGATTCTTGGTGATAAGGAAGCTGAGGAGGGTACCGTATCTGTAAATGTAAGAGGAAATAAACAGATGAACGGTCTCTCACTTGAAGACTTCACAGAGCTTTGCAAAAAGCAGATAGAAGAACATACTTTGGAGCTGATCGACCAGGCATAAACTGAGTTGATTTTTAGTCAAAATTGTCCTATCATATAGATATGTATGTACAGAGGGATTCTGTACATACATATTGTTGATTTTTCTTATATGCATTTAGGAGACAGATATGCTGAACGAAGAAAAAATACGACTTATGACGAAAGTCGCAATATATGAGAAAAATGAAGAGCTTTCAGACCTTGCACTTAGTCGTTTCTATAAGGAAGACTATGTTAAGTATGGATGTCTGAAAACCCTTGTTGCTACTACGTTCTGCTACTGGATGTGTATAGGGGTATATGTTCTTCTCAATTTTGAACAGGTTTTAAATAACCTGAATGAAATGGACTATTTCAAGGTTATAACAAAGCTTATGATGGGTTATGTTATAGCAATGGTTATTTTCTATATTTACGGTTTTTTGGTTTATAACTATAAGTTTATGAAGGCCAGACCGAGACTCCTTAGATATAACAGAGATCTAAAGAAGCTGATCAAGGTTTATGAAAAAGAAGAGGCTCAGGATCAGATAAAGAGAGGAAAGATAAAGGTTTATTCTGAAATAGGCGGATTTGACGATATGCCTGATTTCTTTAATGACGGGGGAGAACAAAATGACTCAGTTAATCAATCTTAGAAATACAATAAGACAGTTTTGCAGAAAACAGGATGAAATAGTTACCCCTATTCTCAAGTTTATCTGGACACTTCTGGTTTTTTCATCTATAAGAAGTCAGTTTGGATATTCTTCACTTGCCAACAAGATGGAAGTGACGATTCTCCTTGCGATTATTGCGGCACTGCTTCCTGATGGTTTCCTGTTTTTTATGGCAGGATTGGTTATAGCAATGCATTCCTTTGCTGTATCCCTTGAGGTAGGTGCGGTATTTGTTGTAATGTACACGATCATGTACTGTATATATGTCAGATTCTTCCCGAACTATTCATATGCAGTGCTTATCGTTCCTGTATTCTATATGTTCCATATCCCATTTGCAGCACCAATAGTGATTGCACTTGTTTGTGGAATTTCCGGACTGGTTCCGGCAGTGTTTGGTGTTGTTCTTTATCATTTCTCAGTCTGCACAAAGGATATAGCTCATCTGCTTGCTACAAATGAGGCGGAAAATGAGATAGAAGCCTTTAAGCAGCTATCAGAGGTTCTTTTAAAGAACAAAGAGATGTACACAACAGCACTTATTTTTGCGATGACTATTCTTGTAACAAGCATTTTGTTAAAGCTTAGTTATGATTATGCTATGTACATAGCCATTGCGGCAGGTACAATAGTAAACATTATCGGAGCTATTTTTGCCGGCTACATCGTTAATGAGGATGTAGAGACCAATATGGTTATCTTCGGAAGTGTACTCGGAATAGTAATTGCATTTTTCATAAGATTCGGTCAGGGCATACTGGACTATAAGCACACTGAACGAGTCCAGTTTGAGGATGATGACTATTATTACTACGTGAAGGCTGTTCCGAAGCTGGATTCGGAAAAAGCCAGAAAAGAGTCACGTAGTCCAAAGCAGGCACCTAAACAGGCGCCAAAGCAGGCGCCAAGGCAGATGCCAAATCAGATACCAAACCAGATGCCACAGCAGCCTGCGGCAGGAAGGGCTTTTGACGAATAGTACCAAGGAATTACATGATAGAGGTGACATCGTATGAGGGCTGTTTGGACAGCTATCCGCTCCGCACTTTCATGGATGTATTTTCCGGATATAAAGTGGACGGATATTATCGACATATTAATAATCGCATTTATTATCTATAAATTCCTTTTATGGATAAAAACAAGCCGCGCATGGACTCTTCTGAAGGGTATTATTGTTGTGGCTTTTTTCCTTGCTTTTGCAGCAATCGTAAGACTGAATACGATACTATGGATAGCAAGAAACCTCATAAATGTTATCCTGCTCGCGATGATTATTTTGTTCCAGCCTGAGCTGAGAAGAGCGTTGGATGAGTTAGGACGAAAAAACTATCTGTCGCGATTATTCTTTAAGTCAGAAGGTTCAAAAACTCTTGTTGAAAACAGTCTTAGTGACAAGACTATATATGAGCTTGTTAAGACTGCTACACAGCTTTCCAAGGATAAAACAGGTGCTCTTATAGTAATGGAGTATTTTACGCCGCTTGGCGAATATATAAATACAGGAATAAGTATAGATGCGGTTGTGAGCTCACAGCTGCTTATCAACATATTTGAGAAGAATACTCCGCTTCATGACGGAGCTGTTATCATTCAGAGAAACAGAGTTGTTGCCGCAACCTGTTACCTGCCTCTGACTGATAACAAGGATATAGCAAAGACTTTGGGTACGAGACATAGAGCCGGCCTCGGAATAAGTGAGGTTACTGACAGCATGACTCTTATAGTATCAGAGGAAACCGGTGGTATATCTATCGCCCACAGAGGTAAGCTATATCATGATCTTGATGAGACAGGACTTAGGAGACAGCTGAGTAAGCTTCAGATAGTCAAGGAAGAAAAGTCTTTGATAGGCAAAAAACGTAAGAAGGGAGGTCGTAAGGATGGAAGAGAGAGAGAAGAACGGTTATTTCGCATCCGGCATGTTTAATCCCGACAAGCATCTCATGACTGAAAGCGCGCTTCGCATGCCGCTGACTGAATCCCTGGACGGCGGAACCGCGGGCTGCGAAATTCAGAAATCGCCTGCAGATTCAGAGATAACCGGCGGCGATGGAGCATGCAGCGCGGATTACAGTCTCAAAATGATGGAAGCCCGTCAGAAAAACAAAGGCAGGCCCAAGGATGTTCCCGAATCCCCGGAACCTCAGACGAGAGGAATCTTCAGCGGAAAATGCTTTTACTCCCCGGGAGCCTTCCTGAGATGGCTTGCGGAGGCCGCTCATGCTGCTGAAACCGCCGCGGCAAGGACAGTTCCCTCCTGATTATTATTGCAACACCGGTCACAAATTTAACAATTCAGGGACTGCCGTCAGGGCCGTTCCGGATGATGCGTCTTTCCCCGAACCCCTCCGGCAGGACAAGGTCAGGATCTCGCAAAAGCGGCATTCATAAGGCTTTGACGCTGTTAAGCCATAAAAATACCGCTCTTTCTGACAATAACCCGCCGTCTTCGGAAAGCCTCCGAAAATCATTTCCTGCCGCAGTCCCTTGAATTGGAGGGGGTTCCGGCAGTTTTTATCCTGCAAATCAGCCCCGGCTTCCCCCTGAAAAGCCTGCTCCCGGGAGCGATTCAGCCATTATGTTACAAAGGTCGAATAGCAATATTTACCGGCAAAGCCTGACAGTATATGTATTCATGACGAAAAACAGCCGCTCAGACGGCATGTTAAAAGGCCCGGAGACATAAAAAATACCGCAAAGCCCAGCAAATAAAGGGCCGGCAAAGAAAACCAACAAAACTTTGCAGGGGGTTCTTTATGACCGGATATTCTGAACGCGTGATGCGGTAAAAGCGCGTCAGTTTCAGCAATCAGAAAGAGGTCAGTATGGGTCAGAAACAGGATTTTGACAAACG
>CACYJP010000132.1 GCA_902774725.1 uncultured Lachnospiraceae bacterium | reverse complement strand
TAAAGTATTTATTATGGGAGGTACAAAAAATGGAACAGAAACTTCAGGAATTTATTGATTTTCAGCTTACAAACGAGAAAATCACACGTAAGATCAGTGCTCTGGAGCATGATGGGGTAACAAAGCTGAGTGCACTCTTCTTCACAGTTGCGAATCAGAATGCTGATCTTGATAAGATCAAAGCAAGCAGGGAGATACTCAAGAAAAAGATGGGACTTTTTTCCAACTTCCGCGGAACCTTTGACTTAGTTATTTCAACTAAGATGGCTCTTTCAGAAGATCCGGAAAAATATCTCGATGACGTAATCGATATATACCAAAAGCTTGTATCTGACAAAAAGATTCCGGGCGAAACATATGTTATGACTGCTATTACCATATATGAACAGGCCGGCGACAAAGATATCGACGACATCATCACCAAAACAAAAGAAGCATATGCTAAAATTAAAGAACAGCATAAATTCCTTACTGATGAAACAGATATGTCATTTATTGCCATGATGGTAATGAGTGGAAAAGATATAGACCAGACAGTAAATGAGGTTGAAAAAACATTTAACTTACTTAAACAGGAATACAAGGTGCCTTCTGATGCTGCTCAGGGAGCTGCACTTGTTCTTTCCATGACCGACAAGCCTGTTCAGGAAAAATGCAAAGCATTTATGGATATATATACTGCAATGAAGGAGAAAAAACAGCAGACTTCAAAGAACAGATGTATGGTCATATATGCAGCCTGCGTTGTAGTGAATATTCCTCAGGACGCGGTTGTATACGCTATGTCAGAAACAGAATCAATCCTCAAAAAGAATCAGGGCTACGGTGCTCTTACAGGCGGACAGGATATCAGAAGAGTTTTTGCAGGAGCCTTAGTAATCCTTAATCATTTACTCGGAAGCGATTCTGATGGTGTTAGCGAAACAAATCTCGTTTCTCAGATTGTTACACAGGAAGTAATTGATGCGATCATGCTTATGGTTTGCTTTACAAATATAGATATCATGTTATTTATATAAATAGCACAAAGGACGCCATTCAATGATATGTGCCCTCTTTACTGGACAACCAGTGAGGAGGGTATTTTTATGTGTTACAGTTATGAGTTTAAAAGAAAATGTGTTGAATTCAGGCGAAAACAAAATGGATGCCACCTGTGCAATACAGGATAGCATCCATATGTTCAACCTAGTTCATAAATATGTTCCAGGATTCTGGGTACATACTGACTCGTCGACTTATATAGCAGCAAAGCCTGTTTTGATATCTTCAAGGATGTCTTCGATGTTCTCAAGACCAACCGAGAATCTGATCATTCCACCCTCGATACCGGCTGCTACAAGCTGCTCATCTGTAAGCTGACGATGTGTCTCACTTGCAGGATGAAGCACACAGGTTCTGATATCAGCTACATGCACTTCGTTAGAAGCCATCTTAAGGCTGTCCATAAACTTCATAGCCTTCTCTCTTCCGCCCTTTATCACGAATGAGATAACGCCGCATGCTTTTCCGCCGAGATACTTCTTAGCAAGCTCGTGGTTCTTGTCATCTTCAAGTGCAGGGAATGTAACTGACTCAACATACTCACTGTTCTTAAGGAACTTAGCTACCTCAAGCGCATTCTGGAAATGTCTCTCCATTCTTATCGGAAGTGTCTCAAGTCCGAGATTAAGAAGGAATGCTGAGTGAGCTGCAGGATAGCATCCGAAGTCTCTCATCAGCTGCATACGCGCCTTAAGGATATATGCCATCTTTCCATAGTCTCTTACATAGCAGGTTCCGTGATAGCTCTCATCCGGTTCAACGAGCTCAGGGAAGTTTCCATTGGTCCAGTCAAACTTACCGCTATCTACTATCATACCGCCGCCCTGTACAGCATGGCCGTCCATGTACTTAGTTGTTGAATGAACAACGATATCAGCGCCAAAATCAAATGGTTTACATAAAATTGGTGTTGCAAATGTATTGTCAACGATAAGCGGAACACCCTTCTCATGAGCAATATTCGCAAATCTCTCTATATCAAATACTGTAAGTGATGGATTGGCAAGAGTCTCACCGAATACACACTTTGTATTTGGCTTAAAAGCTGCCTTAATCTCCTCGTCAGACATTTCCTGATTAACAAAGATACACTCGATTCCAAGCTTCTTCAGAGTATATGAGAAGAGATTGATTGTTCCACCATATATCTCAGAAACTGAAACAAAGCTGTCGCCAGCCTGCGCGATGTTAAGAATTGAAAGAAGTGATGCAGCCTGTCCTGAAGAAGTAGCCATAGCTCCTACTCCACCTTCGAGCTGATTTACCTTTTCCTCAACTGCCATAACTGTTGGGTTAGCAAATCTTGAATAAATAAGAGCCTTTGTAGGATCATCGAAAACATCAGCGATATCCTGAGTTGTATCAAATCTGTAGGTTGTACTCTGTACAATAGGAACAACTCTTGGCTCAGTATTTCCAGGTGTGTAACCCGAGTGCAAACATTTTGTTTCGTCTTTCATTGTAATTAACCTCCAAATATAATTCATATACCGTAACATTTTACCACTAATTAACACTTTTGAAAACAAAAAATAAGTTAATGGAGATAGTCTCAATTGACTCATTTTTTTATAACTTTACTCAATCTGAAGCTATTGGGACGACTTTCATCATGCACGGCGTTCCATCATTATATATATTAGAAATATTAGAAAAATTTTTTCCATAATAAAAAGCCTATATTCTATAGGCTTTCTAAATAAACTATCTATCCCATACCCATACTTGTATTTCTCTTGTTCTGATTTCTGAAGCACTTCCATAACTTGCTAAACCATTTGCGTCAACATAATCACCACAAGCATCATAATCTTCAAAGAAAGTACCATCAGATGCTCTATATCCATAAACCGTATAAGTTTCAGTTTTAGTTTCATAATGACCATAATAAGTATTACCTACTTTTCTTTCACCATGGTCTTCTGAGCCATGTATCCACTGGCTTTAAAGAAATAACAGCTTCCATCTATCCAGAGCCATGTATTTACCGGATACCAGCCTGATGCATCTGTATACCACCATCCAGTGGAATCACTTGCCCAGTAGCCGCCGGAATATGCTGTATTCCACGTTCCATCTGCATTCAGCCAGCAGCCATCTCTATATTCTGAATAGTCCATATATCCGCTACTCAGAAAATAATACCAGTAGCCGTCTATCTCTGTCCAGCCTCGTGCATAAGAGCCATCAAGATCATACCACCATCCATTTGCATCAGACTTCCAGGAGCCCATCGATGCTTCTACTTTGGATGCTGTTGGAACGTTAAAAAGCATTATGATTATTAGTAATAAAGCAATAATTGTTTTATAAAGTCTTTTTCCCATGAGTTTCCTCCTAGACAAATTCATATGCTATTCTATCATTTCAACAAATAACTCACAATATATCTTTACTAAGCTCTATGCTATCTTCAAATCCATTTTCTGCCAGTTTTACAGCAGCAGTTTTTAGCGCATTTTCAATCCTGTTTGCTATGTTATCAAAAACAGCTTCAACCATTTTTCTTCCCATACCTATTTCGTTCGCAACATTTATAAAGCTTTGCCTGCTGACCTTATTAATATCCTTTTCACCATCTATATAAAAAGACATCTCAGGAGATAGATCATAAACTCTAGTTGACACCATATCATATGCAGGCGCCAGACGAACACCACGAAGACTCTGATTATAAATCAGAGCAAAATTCTTCAGATGTGCATCCGTGTTACCGATCATATAATTAAATACTATTCTTTCCAAAAGCTTTCTTTGATCTTCCAAAGGATTTGAAGAATAATTTCTTATCAGTTCAAACATTTTTCTAAGATATCCTGAATCAGTTGTCTCATATTTTTTTTCAGACGAAACACCTAATGCCTGCGCGAAATCCTCCTGATGAAGTCTGAGAGGTGCCCTTAATCGTTCACTTATCACTCGCCCTTTATCAGGAATTCTGTCATATCGCTGCACGGCTAACAATACATCCTCATCTCTTCCATTACCAATATCAACAATTAATGTTTTAGGAACATCTAATCCTAGCTCAGCTGCTGTATTCATACACATGCATTCATTCAAAACCATCTTATCAAATCTCACATGACTTTGTTTTATGATGTGCGTACTCGGCGCATCACCTTTAGGCAGATACCATGAATCAGTATTTGTATCATAATATAGTCCAACCTTTCCGGAAGCCCCTGCTAAGGATAAATGAGTATTGATCAGAACCTGCGTTGAATAAGTCGCTCCCTCCTCAGCAAGTTTCTTTATATCTTTTTTAGATAACCTTTCATAACCACTTTCAATTTCTAAATCATCTTCTACTATTGTCAGCGCACCTATACTCTCTCTACCAAGCTTTGCCAGAATTGTCAGATAATCATTCTCATCTGTTTTTATCCACTGAGCAACTGAGCGCCTTGAAAAACCTTCCGGCAAAAGACTCTCAAAAAAAGAGGATGTTTCTTCTGAAGAAAACGGCTCATCAGTAAACGGTAGTGAAATAGAAATAGGTACACCATAGGAGGAAGCCATATATTCTCCATCATACTTAAATCTTGAATCTAAATATGAATCGCCACTGATGATTCCAACGAATCTCTTATTCCCATCAATCTCTATATACACTCTTAATTCTCTCAACTATTCATTTCCCCTCTCTTGCAAAATCATATCCATGCCAAGGATATTTGCCAGTTGCAAAGCCTTTCCAAGTTCAATAGTTTTCTTTCCATTTTCAAGATCAGAAATAAACGAGACTGAAAAGCCGGTAAAATCAGATATATACTTTTGTGTATATCCAAGTTTTCTTCTTCTTTCCTTTACTTTTTTTCCAAAATCATCTACATCTTTAATCTTCATACCTAATCCCCTTCTTCGCCGTACGGCTAAATATATGTAATCAAATTATACACTTCTCCGTACGGCTAAGTCAATCGTAAAAATCATTTCTGTAAAAAAAGAAGCCTCCTGAATGATATGTGTCCAGGATTCTGGGTACATATCAAATTCAGAAGACTTCTTTTAATTAACATTTCACTTACCTACGATGGGGTTCACTCCCGTATGGGTGCACCCATAAAAGGGGTTCACATCATCTACTTTGTTGCTCCACATGTGGAGCAGGTGTACTCTGCATCGTGGTGAACAGTTTTATATTCTGCATCGTGGTGAATAGTTGTATATCCGACAAGTGTGTCAACATATTTCTGTGTACAATCTAATCCACCACAGCCAGGACAATAACCTGTATTACCAAGAGTGGCAGATGGACCATAATCATATCCACAATCACAACATATCGTATGTTTAACAGACTTGTATTCAGGAACCTGTTCATCCCAAGCATCTTTTACAAGAACCTGTTCGTCCCAAGCTTCTTTGGTACAGACCCATGTATGAGTATGCGAACCAGACTGAGAGCCGTCACCTGAAGTGTATACACCTGATGAATCCAGATAATAACCATCTACATATTCATCATGCGCTATATATCCACTCGCCTTAAAGTAATAGCATGATCCGTCTATCCAGAGCCATGTGGAAACAGGATACCATCCTGAATTATCTGTATACCACCATCCTGTAGAATCAGATGCCCAGTGGCCACCGGAATATGCTGTATTCCATGTTCCATCTGCATTCAGCCAGCAGCCATCTCTATATTCTGAATAGTCCATATAGCCAGTGGATGTAAAGAAATACCAGTATCCATCTATTTCTCTCCACCCACGGGCATAGGAACCATCTAGATCATACCACCATCCATTTGCATCAGACTTCCAGGAGCCCATCGATGCTTCAACTTTTGATGCTGTTGAATAATTAAAAATCATTATAATTGTTAATGCTAAAGCTAAGATTGTTTTAACTACTCTTCTTTTCATCAGAGACCTCCCAGTTATACATTTTATTGCCACTTAATATTAATTTTCTTCTCAGATTTTACACAATCCATGAGATATAAGTTAATTAGAGTCTGATAAGGAACGCCGGTATTTTCTGCTTCTTTTTTAAAATAAGTAATTACTATTGGAGATAGATTAATAGTAATCTGTTTTTTCAATTCTTTTGCATAAGGATTCTTCTTAGCTTCTGAAAAATCATACTCATCTCTCATATTATCAACCTCACCTTCTATCAATATATTGCTTTGATTCGTTTTTAGTAGCTTCTCTTGCTGAAATAATTCGAATTACGTTATCATCATCCCTATAGCAATGCACTACAACAAGCAAATGTGCCTGTAAGCTGAAACCTAAAAGAATAAATCTGTCTTCATCTTCAGAATGATCAGGATCATCTCTTAAAAGTGCATCCTCATCATAGAAAACACCCTCAGCTTCTTCAAACGAAATCCCATGTTTTTCAATGTTTATTTGATTTTTATTTTCGTCCCATTCAAAAGTCAAAACATCGCTCCTATATTTATATTATAATTATATAATAATTATTAAATTTCATCAACTTCATTATCCAATTGAGCCAAATGGGGACGGTTCTACGTTACATAGAAGAACCGTCCCCATATGGCACATTATTTAAGCTTGTCCCAATCGAAATCGTCATTCGGAATAGTCTGACCTGTTCTGAAATCGATCCTTATGTTACATCCTATGCAGTGCTTAATATGAGTTCCTTCAATAGCTTTTGTGACAGCACCACATTCGGGGCAAGTTACAGTTTTTACTTTCAGTTTCGGAAGTCTTACCATGCCTCCAGCAACTTCATCCAGGTTTTCCTTGTTAAGAATCATCTTTTCATTACTCATTTTATCTCTCCTCCATTGTGTGTTTTTTTGCTATTTTTATAATTGCAAATTTACTATAACAAATAATAAATCACATTTTTGTCACACACAATTTTGCTTAATCTTTTACCTGTGTTCTCCCGAGTATTTTACATATGCATCGCTGTAACCAAGGCCCTTCGCAGTTTCAAGCGCACCGTTTGCATCATCCTCTGTTGTATACATGCCCAGAGACACAACATAGTACGGTTCGGTGTTAAGGTTCGACCAGTCTGTTGTGAGGAATACAAGGGAGGTCATTCCATTTACGTTTGCAGCAAAGTTGTCTGCATCGGCTTTATCCTTTGAGCCGTACACCCACACGCCATAGAATGGTGAATTCATATCGCTTGTTGCAGGCTCTTCTGTGGGTTCATCCGGAACGTAGGAAGCATCTGCATATGTGGAATTATCATCCTTGTTAAGCATCATCATGCAGGAAAGCGTATCCAGATCAAGGATGTAACCATATTTGGTGGTTCTCTTCAGACACTCCACCATATCCTCAGGAAGCTTGCTTACCTGAAAACCCTTGTCAAAAAATGTAAGCTCGAAGCCGTTTCCTATACAGGTCTGCATATCAGACTTGGCAACCTTTGTCATATATACCTTGTCTGCACCGTAACTGAGCTTTTCCAGCTGGCCGCTGTAGTTCGTTACCTCTTCTGTTTCGGTGTAGATGGTATAAGTCGCTGTGAAGCTTCCGTCATCCTTGACTGTGAATTCATCCTGCCACTCAAGTGCATACTTACTTGCAACAACCTTGAAAGTCTTACCCGCTATCTCCTTGTATGCGTCCTTATCAACTTCTTCGGACTTCTTAGCGGTGGCATTATCATTTCTGGCATAATCATCGGTTGACTCTTCTTCTGTTTTCGCTTCGGTTGAAGCTTCGGTTGTGGCCTCCGTTACAGCCTCAGTGGTCTTCTTTTTATCAGAGTAATCCTCTACTTTATTTCCACATGCTGTCATGGAAAGCATGCACGCTAAAGCAATACCCAGCAGGGCATTTTTCTTTTTCATACTATATCCCCTCATCCGTAGACTTTACTCAAGTGTTAATACAGTTATTTCTCATATAATAGGAAACTATAGCTTTGCCCTGATACAATCTAGAACCTCCTGATGAGTTATCTCGCCTCTGGCCATACCTCTTTCTATTCTACGGTATTCATTTAAAAATGACGGAGATCCAAAGATGTCAAGGTGAAACCTCACACGACTGAAGTCGCGTGCTTCCCATAAATGTATTTCTACACGTAGTCTCTTTAGAAGACGGGAACTACATTACTACAGATACAACCTAAACTCAGATACTTATACCACTATAGACATCAATTCTGCCTTTATATCTATAGCCCCAAGGGGTTCAGTTCGGTAAGGGATTCACATGGGCAAGGGGTTCAGTCCATGTTACTTTGTGGCTCCACAAGTGGAGCAGGTGTACTCAGCGTCGTGATGAACAGTGTCGTAGCCGACAATTTCTTGTTTTGAATATGTGTAGCCCGCACATTCATAAGAACCACAGGAAGGACAAGCACCACCTGGAGCATCACCACAATCTCTGCCTAATTCTCTACCGCAACCCATACAGGTATATACTACGCCATAAACTGTTTCATACTTAGGCACTTTCTCGTCCCAAGCGTCCTTAACGAGAACCCATGTATGAGTGTGAGCTCCGTTAGATGTTGAACCGGAAGAAGCACTCATTTTTCCGGAGGCATCTACATAGTAACCATCTATTGTTTCATTAACAGCCATGTATCCACTGGCTTTAAAATAATAACAGCTGCCATCTATCCAGAGCCATGTATTTACCGGATACCAGCCTGATGCGTCTGTATACCACCATCCGGTGGAATCACTTGCCCAGTAGCCACCGGAATAAGCTGTATTCCACGTTCCGTCCGCATTCAGCCAGCAGCCATCTCTATATTCTGAATAGTCCATATATCCATTTCCAAGGAAGTAATACCAATATCCGTCTATCTCTGTCCAGCCCATAGCGTAGCTTCCATCTGAATACTCATACCACCAGCCTGAAGAGTCAGACTTCCACGATCCGCCGGCAGCAAAAGAATTTGAATTTGCTAA
The DNA here is from genome assembly GCA_902774725.1 of uncultured Lachnospiraceae bacterium. Lineage (GTDB taxonomy): Bacteria > Bacillota > Clostridia > Lachnospirales > Lachnospiraceae > Eubacterium_Q. The sequence goes on along the minus strand of CACYJP010000132.1, from coordinate 12 downwards.
TGAAACTGTAAT
>CACYJP010000131.1 GCA_902774725.1 uncultured Lachnospiraceae bacterium | reverse complement strand
GACCTCAGAAAAATGATGACCACAGAGATGATAGACCATAACTGTGAATGCTTTAAGAAGCAGATGAGTCGTTTTATCGAGTTCGGTGAAGGCAAGGCTATGATGGTCAACAATGCTGACTGGCTGAGAGATCTTAACTATATAGAGTTTATTCGTGATATCGGATCTATGTTCAAGGTAAACAATATGCTTAGAGCGGAGTGCTACAAGCAGAGACTTGCAAGTGAGGAAGGACTTACATTCCTTGAATTCAATTATATGCTTATGCAGAGCTACGACTTCCTTAAGCTCTACGAGGAGTATGGATGCAACCTTGAGTTTGGTGGCGATGACCAGTGGTCAAACATGCTCGGTGGTAGAGAGCTTATAAGAAGAAAGCTCGGCAAAGAGGATGCGCAGGCAATGACTATTACACTTCTTCTTAACTCAGAAGGAAAGAAGATGGGTAAGACAGGAAAGGGCGCAGTATGGCTTGATCCTGAAAAGACTTCTCCATATGAGTTTTATCAGTACTGGAGAAATGTTGATGATGCTGATGTTATCAACTGCATAAAGATGCTTACATTTCTTCCTCTTGATGAGATACATGCTATGGAAAGCTGGGAAGGTGCTGAGCTTAATAAAGCAAAGGAGATACTTGCATATCAGCTGACAGAGCTTGTTCATGGTGAGGAAGAGGCTAAAAAGGCAGAGACAGCTGCAAAGTCCATCTTTGGTGGTGGCGGAACAGAAAATATGCCTGAGACTGCGCTTGAAGCAGGAGACTTTAAAGAGGATGGAACAATCGATCTTATCTCAATCCTCGTAAAAGCAGGACTCGTTCCTTCTCGTGGTGAGGGAAGAAGAGCTATCGAGCAAAACGGAGTATCTGTAAATGGCGAAAAAGTAACAGATATTCACGCAAGCTATGATAAGGGCGCGTTCGCTGAGGAGTTTGTGGTTAGAAGAGGTAAAAAGAACTTTAGAAAGATTGTTTTATAATTATTACTGGTAATCATCTGATTCATAAAAACGGGGGTACTTTATGGGTATCAAAGATATACGTAAGGATATTAAGAACAAGGTATTTAATAGTAAGACTAATGATTATGAGTTTAGCGGACTTACAGATAAGGATGTTCAGATAGAACAGGAGCTGAATCTTTATACAAATGAAGGACAGTTCTATGTCCTGATCGCTGACGCTGATGATGAAGAGAGAATAATAGTCGAAAGAATGGTAGATCAGACCGGCTGCTTTGTGACTTCTGTTTCGAGCGGAATCGAGTGTATGGATGAGGTTACAAAGGATAAGTATGATCTGATATTCCTTGCAAGAAATATGCCACGTATGGATGGTATTCAGACTATGAAAAACATCAAGGAGAGTCCTGCCAGCAGAAGCAAGGATGCCAAGATATACATACTTCTTGATGAGAAGGCTGATGAACCGGATATCGTATTTGAAAGCGCCGGATTTGACGGAATCGTAAGAAAACCTGTAGACAGAACAATCATTCAGAATATTATCATTTCACTTGTGCCTTCAAAGATGCTTCCTGATGACGAAGCAACGATTGAAAAGATCAAGGCTTATGCAGCTGATGCTGAAATACTTAAAGGCTGTGGAGTAAGACTTCTTGATACTCTTAAAGAGTATAAGGGAGATATGGAAAGCTACAGAGATCTTGCTACAAGATTTGTAGATGATTATGAGATAATCAATTCATCACTGATAGATTCTCTTTATTCCGGAAATAAGGACGAATATATGGATGGATGCCGACGAATGAGAGAAATCTCCAGAGGAATCGGTGCGGTTTATCTTTCTTACTGCTTCGATGATCACGTAAATATGGCTAAGGAGGACAGCCTTGATGTTGCGGAAAGTAACTGGCGTTCTCTTGTAGATGAATGGGAAAATGTTGTTTCCGGCGTTGCTGCCTGGCTTGGAAAAACTGATGTACATATAGGTACAACAGAGGTTCTAAGGGGAGAGACAAACGGAATAAAGCTTCCAAAGAAGGATGTCGAAGAAAGAAAAGAAGAGATCCTGAAGCTTCTTGAGGATAACAATAAAGAGAGTGCATATAGACAGCTCCAGAAGCTTAGTCTGTATGAGCTTGAACCGGACACAAAGCTTAAGATAGACAGGGTGATGAAAGCCTTTGATAGTGAGAATGTCAATAAAGCTGTAGATATTTTAAAGAGTATATAGAGCGTAGGCATGAGTTGCATAAACTCATGCCTTGTTACTTTTTTGGGACAATTATCATTTTAAATGCTTAAGTATATCTTCGTTCTCTTTTCCGTAGTACGTATCAGAGTTGCCGGATAATAAGTCTGAAGCTGCTGATTTCGGAATCGGATCCATACTTGCTTTAAATGTATTTTGTTCTGCGACGAGTTCCTCGGGAAGAGAGTTCAGTGCATATCTGTAAATATCCGTATCGTATATGTCTGTAAGTATAGCTATCATCTCGGCGGTTGGCTGTATATAACCTCGTTCGATGTTGGCGTATTCAGCTCTCGATATATGTAGAACAGAGGCGAGCTCTGCTTGTGTCAAACCATGTTGATTTCTGAGAGTGCGAAGTATATTTACCCACGAAATCTTTATTTTCATAGCTTTGTCTCCTTTGATATATCTTTGTTTAAAATTTACGGGTTTTATGGTATCATAGGGATTGTTGTTGAATAGAAAAATGCGTCTGAAATGCAGAGAAATGTGTTTTTCCGGTTATTTGGAGGTGCGAAAATTGAGTAAAGCGGATGATATATTTATCAGAATGTGTAAAGATATACTTGAAAACGGTTTCAGTACTGAGGGTGAGAAGGTCAGACCTAAGTGGGAGGATGGAAGCTTCGCTTATACCATGAAAAGGTTTGGTGTCGTAAACAGATACAATCTGCAGGAGGAGTTCCCTGCAATCACACTCAGAAAGACGTATATTAAGTCTGCTATTGATGAGATACTTTGGATATGGCAGAAGAAGTCAAATAACATAAATGATTTAAATAGTCATATATGGGATGAATGGGCTGATGAGGATGGCTCAATCGGAAAGGCTTACGGCTATCAGCTGGGAGTAAAGCATAAGTATAAAGAGGGAGAATTCGATCAGGTAGACAGAGTTCTCTTTGATCTGAAGGAAAATCCATATAGCAGAAGAATCATGACCAATATCTATGTGCATCAGGATTTAAGCGAGATGAAGCTTTATCCATGTGCGTACAGTGTTACATTTAACGTAACAGGTGATAAGCTTAATGCTATACTTAATCAGCGTTCTCAGGATGTGCTTGCAGCAGGAAACTGGAATGTTGTTCAGTATGCAGCGCTTCTCATGATGATTGCTCAGGTATCCGGATTCAAGCCGGGAGAGCTGGTTCATGTAATTGCTGATGCTCACATCTATGATAAGCATATACCAATCGTTAAGGAGCTGATCAAAAGAGAAACCTACCCTGCTCCTAAGGTTGAACTGAACCCTGATGTAAAGAACTTTTATGATTTCAAGGTTAGTGATTTTACTATCGGGGAATACAAGGCAGGAGAGCAGATAAAGAATATACCTATTGCTATCTAAGTATTTAGGAACCTTATTAACAGAAAGGTGTAATGAGATATGAAATTAATTGCGGCAGTAGATAATAACTGGGCGATCGGATATAAGGATAAGCTTCTTGTTCATATACCCGAGGATATGAAGCAATTTCGTGAGAAGACTATGGGAAAGGTTGTTGTGCTTGGACGAAAAACTCTTTCCGGTTTTCCTAACGGACTTCCTCTTGCAGGTCGTACCAATATCATCCTATCAACTAGAGAGGATTTCAGAGCTAAGGATGCGATAATTGCACACAGTGAGGAGGAGCTCTTTGATATATTAAAGGATTATGATTCCGATGATGTATTTGTTATCGGAGGCGGCAAGGTCTATAAGATGCTTGAGCCATATGCTGATACGGCGTATATAACCAAGATAGATTATAAATATCAGGCTGATACATATTTCCCTGATTTAGACAGTAAGGACAACTGGGAAGTGGTTGAAAAAAGCGAAGAAAAGACCTGTTTCAGCATGGAATACTATTTTATGACTTATGTAAATAAATCGCCTAAAACTATTTGAAATATGACACTGTCGTGTTATAATAATAAGAGTGTCAAAAGTCAGATTCGGGGTGTTTTTGATTTTTGTATAATATGAAAAATGATGGAGGGTTTGCTGTTATGGCTGACGGCTTTATGATTACTACTGGGTCTTCTTTTGAAGGCTATTCAGTTACCGAGTATTTAGGATTTGTGTCGAGTCAGGCTTTGCTTGGTTCGAACTTTATTGCAGGATTTGCTGCCAATATGACCGATGCGTCAAGGAAGGATACAGCAAAGATAGATCAGTGTAAAGAGGAAGCAGAAGATCGTCTTATAAAGGCGGCACAAAAGAAGGGCGCAAATGCTATCATTGGTATGCAGATAACATATGCACCATTTGAATCCGGATCATTTGGAATAATTGTATCCGGAACTGCAGTAAAGATAGTTAAGCATGTTGCAATAAGTGATGCTGTTCATAAAGAATTATATGTAACAAATTATTATAATAGACTTGTTCCAAGACCTGTAAAGGTTATTCTGGATGGCAATTCAAATGAAATCAACATGAAGCTTCTTTGTTATAACTATAATCACGACGACATACTTTCAGTAAGAGTGGATGTTGAGTACACCAATCTCTACGATGAAAGACTTGTAGTTAAGAATGTTGATTTTGTCTTTAGTGATAATGTCAATCTTTCCTTAATTGAATCCGATTATGTACAAAGTAAGGTTGCACCGAATGACCTGCTTCTTTTAAAGGATGCAAAGGTTGTTCTTACAAAGTATGCAACACCAAGAGGCGTTTATGCATGTAATGATCAGCCGATAAATGTATCACTCAGCCACAGGAGACTTGAAGCTCTTAAGGCTAAGCGTGGTATAGATGCTGTTGAGAAGTACAGATCTGATGGAATGATCTGGACATGTAACTGCGGTCACGTAAATGAGGCCGGCTCTGAGGAGTGTATCGTCTGTGGACGTAAGCAGAAGGATATAATGACAAAGGCTTCCTTCAATTACGAAGAGATGATCGACCGTATGAAAGAGAAAGAATACGTAGTTGAACTTAAGGATGTGCTTATGCAGTACATCAAAGAAATAGATGCGGGCATGAGACTTGAACTGCTTGAGATAATGGAATCCGGTCTTCAATATGAAAAGACAAGAGGCAACATGAAGGAGACCGTTATTGAAAAGGTTGAGAAGGTCTTTGAGGATGCTTCGTTATTAGAGAATTAAACATACATTTGAGAGGTAATAGGTCTTGAGTTCTGGACTGAGCATGACTAGTGTTAATAAAATAAAGGAATTGGCGGACGCACATGAGTACAGCCTTGCTGCACCTATTCTTGATTCGCAGGATTTGGATAAGTCTTATAATCCACAGTTTCTGAGAGTGTGTGGTGAGGTATATGAAAATGTCGGAAGGCTTTCCGAGGCAAGATATTTATATGTAAAGGCTCATACACTTGCACCTGAAGCAACAAGAATTATCTATTCCCTGATTGATTATTATCTTAAGGTTGGATATTTTGACCTGGCTGAAAGATATTTTGATGAGTATATATTTTTCAGTAAGGGAGATGAAAGAGAGCTTAGTAATGTTAAATACATTATGAAGAAAGCAAAAGCTCCCGATCTTGAAGAGCTTTATGATATCATCTTCCCTTATTACAGAGATAACATGGATGAGTATTGGAGCTTTGAACTTCTATGTTTATCAAAGCTTCTGGATAAGGGAGATATGGATATAATATCTTCCGATTATAAAGCTACATTTAAATCAGGAGTATTCGTTCCTCTTGTGGACGATGTGCTAGCTGAAAAAAGCGTTGCATGGGACAATTTCTTTATCTATGCTGAAAAGCCGGCTGAGGATAACAAGCCTGAAGAAGAGGAAACCAGAAAAATCGAAGATGAACAGCTTGAAAAGGATTATTATGTAATGAATCCTGAAAGCAGAGAAGCTGTAATCACTGAAATGGTTTCTGCTGAAGAAAAGAAGAAGGACCACGAAAAGAAAAACATAGATAACGTCGAAAAAGGTATCAAG
>CACYJP010000130.1 GCA_902774725.1 uncultured Lachnospiraceae bacterium | reverse complement strand
AATCAGTTTATTAAGGTCCGCATCAAAGGAGAAATGAAGCCTGTTCACGTTAATAGCTGTAAGTATAAAAAGAATATGCCTGTGCTTGGCTTTGATGAATATACTTCAATTGATGATATACAACCACTTAAAGGGGCTGAGCTTTATGTGGATAGGGCAAATGCAATCGAGCTCGAGGAGGGAGAATACTTTTTAGCTGATGTTATCGGATTTACTGTTATGTCAGCCGATAAAAAAATCGGAGTAGTAAAGGATTATATCGAAAATGAAGCTGATCAGGTTATCTTTATAATAGAAGCAGAGGATGGATCAGAAAAAATGATTCCTGATATTCCGGAATTCATATCAGAAGTGGATCTGGATGAAGGTATTATGTATGTAAATCTTATAAAAGGTATGTAAAGCTTATAAAGGTTTAAAACTCAAAGGAATTTATATATGAATTATTATGTGATGACTCTTTTTCCGGAGATGATAGACAGTACTCTTAGTCACAGTATTACCGGAAGAGCACTTGAAAAAGGACAGATACAACTTAATTCTGTAGATATTCGTGACTATGCTCAGAATAAATCCAGACATGTAGATGACTATATCTACGGCGGAGGATCCGGAATGCTTATGCAGATAGAGCCGGTGTGGCTATGCTACAAGGATATAATGTCAGGACTCCCGAAGGAAAACACAAGAGTATTATATATGTCGCCGCAAGGAAAAACATTTAACCAGGAAATGGCCAAGGAGCTATCACAAAGCGAGAATCTTGTATTTTTATGCGGTCATTATGAAGGTATAGACGAAAGAGCTATAGAGCTTATAAATCCGGAAATGGTTTCAATCGGTGATTTTGTTCTGACAGGTGGTGAGCTTCCGGCTATCATGATGATAGATGCCATCACAAGACTTATTCCGGGCGTACTTGGAAGTGATGACAGTGCCATATATGAGACATTTTATGAGGATCTGCTTGAATGTCCGCAATATACAAGACCGCCGGAATATGAAGGCCTGAAGGTTCCTGAAATACTTCTCAGTGGAAATCATAAGCTGATTGAAGAGTGGCGTAGAGAACAGGCTATAAAAAGGACAAAAGAGCTGAGACCTGATATGTATCAAAGATTTTTGACACATAATAATATATATGATAAAATCGATGATGTTGTAAATGACAAAAATGAGAGGTAAAAATTATGAAAAAAAGACTTGTAGCTCTTTTTATGACAGTTCTTATGGCTCTCGCTGTAATAGGCTGTGGTAAAAAAGAGGATAAAACAGAGGAGGCTAAGTCAGGTGCTTCTTCACAGGAAGAAATCGTTAAGCTTGTTAATGAGGACCTTCCGGGTATTGCAGCAGAAAGAGATAAGGCAGTTGAGATCTATAATGGTTTCTTTGCAGATGGAGCTGATATAGACTCAGAAACCTGGAAGGGACAGCTTGAAAATGATGCCCTTACAGCATATGATGCTTATCTTGAGAAGCTTGCAGCTCTTACCTATACAAATGCTGATGTTCAGAATCTTAAGGATCTTTTTGAAAAGTCTGCAAAGTATCAGAGAGATGCAATCCAGTACGTAGTAGATTCTATCAACGCAGTAGATTCTTCCAAGCTTGCAGATGCTCAGCAGGCAATTGAGGATTCAAGAACATATCTTGGTATGTATCAGGATGAGCTTAAGAGACTCTGTGACAGCTATGGAATCAAAATCAACGGTGAGTTCCAGAATACTACAATGACAGATGCTTCTGCTACAGATGCTTCACCAACTGATGGAGAATAATCATTCCATACAAAACGATTTGGATGAATCATCGACATATTTTGAATAATGTTTTATAATATAAGACGGGTGTTAATTCACCTGTCTTATATTTTTATATAGTAGGGAACATCGTTTCTGCAAATAAAGTTCAAAATCTTATGGGAGGTTACATATGAACGACATCAAGATACTTGTGGTAGATGATGAGGAGAGAATGAGAAAGCTCGTAAGAGACTTTCTTGTGAAAAACGGCTATCTGGTTATTGAGGCCGGTGACGGAAAAGAGGCTTGCGATATCTTTGAAAAAAATAAGGATATTGCCCTTATTATTATGGACGTTATGATGCCTGTAATGGACGGTTACAGTGCCAGCCGCGAGATAAGAAGTTCATCCGATGTTCCGATCATTATGGTTACTGCAAAGTCTACTGAGGTTGATGAGCTAAAAGGCTTTGAAATTGGAATAGATGAGTATATCACTAAGCCATTTAATCCTAAAATTCTGGTTGCAAGAGTTGAAGCCGTTCTTAGAAGAACTAAAGGAGATTCTTCTAATGACAATATCTCCGCAGGTGGTATCGTAATAGATAATGTCGCTCATAAGGTAACTGTTGATGGACAGGAGATAGAGCTTTCGTTTAAAGAGTTTGAGCTGCTGGAATACTTCCTTACAAACCAGGGAAGAGCTCTTACCCGTGATAATATACTAAACAGAGTTTGGAATTATGATTATTTCGGTGATGCAAGAACTATTGATACACACGTTAAAAAACTAAGAGCAAAGCTTGGCGAAAAAGGATCTTATATAAAAACTATCAGAGCCGTGGGATATAAATTCGAGGTTGATTCATGAGAATAAGATTTAAGCATTCTATAAGGTTTAAGATAGCAATAATCGTTTTTGTAACAACGCTTCTTACAATCCTTATTTCATGGGCTCTGAGTAATCATTTTATTGAACGTTTCTATGTGTCCCATACTAAGAATATGCTTGTCGAGACATATAAGTCATGTAATACATTTTTCCAGAATACAGATAATATTCTAAAGCTGGAAAATGATGAGATAGTCAGTCTTGATGGTTATATAGAAAACCAGACCGGCGCTTCGATATATGCTATCAGTCCCGACAATTTCAGAGTCTATTCATCTGTTAAGTTAAATGATAATACTATCACCGGCCTTAAATCGCTTATCGATGATTATAAGGTTGATGAAATGATACAAAACAATGACAAATACAAGGTCATAAGAAATACAGTTAATCCGGAAACAGTAACTACCGAAACCTCCGGAAACTATTATGATCTCGTAGGTATACTTGATAATGGGTTTATTCTTGTACTTAGAACTCCGGTTGAAACAGTACACGACAATATCTCATTTTCAACAAAACTGTTTGCCAGTGTTTCTCTGGCGCTTCTTATATTCGAGATACTTATCGTGCTCATAGTAACCAATATGTTCTCTAAGCCGATCATCGAAATGTCACGCGTTGCCAGACGTATGTCTAATATGGACTTCAGCTCTAAGATTGAAGTAACGTCTAATGATGAGATCGGAGATCTGGGCGAGAGCATGAATGAGCTTTCAAACAAGCTCGAGAATTCTATTACTGAGCTGAAATCAGCTAACCTTGAGCTCTCAAATAACCTTAGAGAAAAAGAACAGATAGAGGATATGAGAACTGAATTTCTGTCTCATGTATCTCACGAGCTTAAAACACCTCTTGCTATTATACAGGGTTATGCTGAAGGTTTGAAATCCGGTGTTGCAGAAGATAAGGAAACAATGGACTATTATTGCGATGTTATTTCCGATGAAGCAACAAAAATGAATGAGCTGGTTATGAGACTTATAAACCTGAATCAGATAGAAACCGGAAATGATTTAAGTATCGAAAGATTCGATCTGACAAAGCTTATCGAGGATGTAATTAATAACACAACAATCCTTCTTAAGGACAGAAATGTAAATATTAAGTTTGAAGAAAAAGAAGAAAAGTATGTCTGGGCAGACAGCTTTAGAATCGAAGAGGTTATAACCAATTACTTATCAAATGCAATACACTACGTTAAAGACGATGGAGAAATTCGTTTATGGTACGAGGATAAGAAAGATACAGTAAGAGTAAATGTATATAATTACGGTGATACCATAGACAAAGAGAATCTTGAGAAGCTGTTCATCAAATTCTATAAGGTAGATGCAGCAAGAACCAGAAGCTATGGCGGTTCAGGAATCGGTCTTTCAATAGTTGCAGCAATCATGAAAAGTCATGACAAAGAATACGGTGCATATAACGTTGAAGATGGAGTGGTATTCTATTTTGAAGTAGATACAAATTCCAATATATAGCTATTATTTTAAGGCGTATAGCTATAAAATTACTTGATTGAAAATAATCTCTGTGATAAACTGTCCTTACAGTATTTGTAAAAAAGGAGGTGTAACTAGTGAAGGAGAACGTTTATATTGAGTTCTATGGCGAGCAGATATTACAGTCAGATGTAGTAGCTGAGGCTAAGAAGATTTGGAAGGATTCAGGTAAGAAAGCTGCAGATCTTAAGAAACTTGAGATATATGTAAAACCTGAAGATGACAGAATCTACTATGTATTCAATGGCGATGAATCAGGATCTTTCCCTATCATTAATACACAGAATGATTTCTAATCATTATATAAGATTTTAGAAGAGCAGAGTCTGGCATATTTGTCAGACTTTATCTTTTTATTGATACATCTCGTACATTTTTTGATGAATTAATAAATGAGGTTAAAATTATGATATCAATTATTGATTATGACGCTGGAAATATAAAAAGCGTTGAAAAAGCTATAAGCTTTCTGGGAAGCCGAGCTGTAATAACCAGAGACAGAGATGAAATACTTTCAAGTGATGGAGTGATTCTTCCGGGAGTTGGTTCATTTGGAGATGCGATGGAAAAGCTTAAAAGCTATGAGCTGATTCAGACTATTTATGATTATGCTGATAGCGGTAAACCATTCTTAGGTATATGTCTCGGACTTCAGCTTATGTTTAAGGAGAGTGAAGAAACTCCGGGTGTAACAGGACTTGGACTTTTGGATGGAAAAATAGTTCGAATACCAAATGAGGATTCAAACGGAAACTATTTCAAGGTTCCTCATATTGGATGGAACAGCATAGAGGTAAATAAGTCGTCAAAGCTGTTTAAAGGTATCGATGATAATTCCTATGTATATTTTGTTCATTCATACTATCTGAGAGCTGATAATCCTGATGACGTTGCTGCCAGAACTAACTATAATGTTCAAATAGATGCTGCAGTTGAAAAGGCTAATATAATGGCATGTCAGTTCCACCCTGAGAAAAGCTCAGACGTAGGACTTAAAATACTCACTAACTTCATTAAAATGACAGAGGAGGGTAAATAAATGCATACTAAAAGAATAATTCCCTGCCTGGATGTCAAGGACGGAAGAGTTGTAAAGGGTGTAAATTTTGTAGATCTGATTGATGCAGGTGATCCTGTCGAATGTGGAAAGGCTTATGATAAAGCCGGAGCCGATGAGCTGGTATTCCTGGATATAACAGCATCATCAGATAAGAGAGCCATAGTAACTGATATGGTCAGAAGAGTTGCCGAAACAGTATTTATCCCATTTACAGTGGGTGGTGGCATAAGAACAATTGAAGATTTCAGAGCCATCCTTCGTGAAGGTGCAGATAAAATCTCTGTTAATTCAGCTGCAATAGATAATCCTACTCTGATTTCTGAAGCCGCAGAAAAGTTTGGAAGCCAGTGCGTTGTTCTTGCAATCGATGCACGTAGAAGAAGAGTAGGTAAAGCCGCAAATCCATCGCTCAGCTATTCAGAAAGCATCAAGATAAACGATGAGTGGACACCAAAGGACGGCTGGACCGTATATAAAAATGGTGGTCGTGTAGATATGGGAATAGATGCTGTCGAGTGGGCAGTTAAGGCCGTTGAAATGGGCATAGCAGAAGCTGTAAACGTTCCCGTTATAGCATCGGGCGGTGCAGGAACCTGTGAACACTTTAAGGATGCCGTAGTCGACGGAAAAGCTGATGCTGCACTTGCCGCATCCCTATTCCACTTCAAAGAACTGGAAATAAAGGAAGTAAAAGAATATCTTCGTAACGAAGGTATATCAGTTCGACTTTAGATAATCTGAAATCAAAAGAAACATTTTTTTTGATTTATATAGTAATTCAACTAAAAACATCTGACTTAACACAAAAGTATTAAGTCAGATGTTATTTTATGTATAATATCCAAAATAAAATGTCTAAACTATTTCTGTATATATAGGATCATTCCCGGACCGAGACTTTCGGTCGGTCTCGGAATGAATCCATTTTTTTTGTAAAAGCCTTCGCGCCCTTTGGCACACATAAGGCAAAGCATTATTCTTTCTCCTGAGGTCGTAAGTGATGATACATAGTTTTTAAGATGCATCATAAGTGCTGACCCTACACCTTGTTTATGATATTCAGGTAAAACAATTAAATCCTGGATATAACAGATGACAGCACCGTCACCGACGATTCTTCCCATTCCTATAAGCTTTCCGTTATCATAAGCAGAGATGCAGTACATACAATTTTCAAGTGCAAGCTCTGCCTGCCTTTCTGATAATTCCGGCCAGTATACTGATTTTCTTAAGGACAGGTATTCTGCGACAGAAAGCCTGTCTTCACTGAATTGAATCATGATTTTTTTCCTTTATGTTATTTTATTTGACACCATATGACATACGGATTGCTCCATTTCTTACGAAATTCTCGCAATCCTAGAAACATTCGGAAACCGCTATTTTTCTAAGAAAAATGCTATTATGCCCGCCCTCGAGCATAGCTCTCGTGGACTATGCTAAAAACTGTCCACTGGACAGTTTTCTATACGCATATTCCCCATGTTTCAGCGTGTCATAAGGTCAACATGCTTTTCCTGCAAGCAGGAACGCATTTTGACTTTTGACACTTATGTCATTTTATTATGATCGATCAACCTACTGATCATTCATTCGTTCTCTGGCAGCTGCAAGCATAAGCTTGATACGATTTATCTGATTTACCTCAGCAGCACCCGGATCAAAGTCGATAGGAGTGATGTTTGCATCAGGATATACATTTCTCAGCTTCTTTATAACTCCCTTACCGATTATGTGGTTAGGAAGACAAGCGAACGGCTGGCAACAGACGATATTTGGAGCGCCTTCTTTAATAAGCTCAACCATTTCTCCTGTAAGGAACCATCCTTCACCGGTTTCGTTTCCGATTGATACTATAGGTCTTGCATAGCTTGCAATAGTAGCAATAGGTGTTGGTGGTTCAAAACGCTTGCTTTCTTCAAGTGCCTTAGTCATAGGTTTTCTCATTTTTTCAAGAAGCTTTATAGCAAGATTACTTATTTTAGCTGACTTCTTGGTTTTACCGAGATATTCATACTTATAATTACTGTTATAAGCACTGTAGAAGAGGAAGTCCAAAAGATCCGGCATAACAGCCTCAGCACCTTCAGCCTCAAGCAGTTCAACCAGATGGTTGTTAGCTGATGGAAGGAATTTAACAAGTATCTCGCCTACGATACCAACTCTTGGTTTTTTTACATCTTCATTAAGAGGGATCTCGTCGAATTCGCGAACTATATCACGGACGATCTTCTTAAAGTTTCTTGAACCTCTATTTATATCTCTGATACATATCTTTTCCCATTTCTTATGGAGTTTGTTAACTGAGCCCGGAACCTTCTCGTATGGTCTTGTCCTGTAAACGACTCTCATAAAGAGGTCTCCGTACATAACAGCGTGCATAGCACATTTAAGTCCCTTTAGATTTACCTTAAATCCGGAGTTTTTCTCAAGTCCCTGTGCACTGATTGAAAGTACAGGTATCTGTCCATAACCGGACTTTTCAAGAGCACGTCTAATAAATCCTATATAGTTTGTAGCACGGCAGCCTCCACCTGTCTGTGTAATTGCAACAGCAAGCTTGTCTACGTCATACTTGCCTGACTGAATAGCCTCCATCAGCTGACCGACAACAATAATAGAAGGGTAGCAGGCATCGTTATTAACAAATCTAAGTCCTTCATCAATTGTGGACTTTGTAGCATCAGGAAGCATTACGAAGTTAACATGGAAATGTTTCATAGCCGCCTGAAGCATCTTGAAGTGAATTGGTGACATCTGAGGACAGAGAACTGTATAATCATCCCTCATATCCTTTGTAAACTCAACTCTGTTTATTGCGGTTGTGCAATTAACAGGCTTGAAATTCTTCTTCTCACGAACCTTCATAGCTGAAAGAAGTGATCTGATACGAATACGTGCAGCACCAAGGTTAGAAACCTCATCTATTTTAAGTACTGTATATATCTTATTTGAATTTGAAAGTATATCCTTTACACAGTCTGTTGTAACAGCATCAAGACCGCAACCAAAGGAGAAGAGCTGTACCAGTTCAAGGTTAGTCTTAGTCTTAACATAGTTTGCAGCTTTATAAAGTCTAGAGTGATACATCCACTGATCTGATACAATAAGAGGTCTTTCAACATCACTTAAGTGTGAGATAGAGTCCTCTGAAAGTACGGCAACACCGTATGAATTGATAAGCTCCGGAATACCATGGTTTATTTCAGGGTCTACATGATAAGGACGTCCTGCAAGAACTATACCAACCTTGCCATTATCCTTAAGATACTTCAGTGTTTCTTCACCCTTCTTACGAACGTCAGCCTTTACACGGTCTGCTTCATCGTATGCCTTGTCAATAGCGTTGCTTATTTCTTCCTTTGTAACATCAGTATACTTGGAAAACTCTCTGAACATACGGTCCTTAAGAGCAAGTCTGTTATCAAGAGCAAGGAAAGGACGGATATAAGTGATATGTTCAGTTTCGATTTCTTCCATATTATTCTTTATATTCTCAGAATATGAAGTAACGATAGGACAATTATAATGATTATTTGCGTCCGGAGTTTCATTTCTTTCATAAGGAATACATGGATAGAATATCTGCTTAAGTCCATGCTTTACAAGCCACATAACATGACCATGACTGATTTTGGCAGGATAACATTCTGTATCACTTGGTATCGATTCTATTCCAAGCTGATATATATTCTTGTCTGACTTAGGTGAAAGAATAACTCTGTACTTAAGCTCAGTAAGGAAAGTATACCAGAAAGGATAGTTCTCATACATATTAAGAACACGAGGAACTCCGATCTCGCCCCTCACAGCTTCCTCTGCTGAAAGAGGTTCATAATCAAATATACGATGATATTTATAATCATAAAGGTTTGGCATGTTTTCTTTATTCTTCTTCATGCCAAGTCCCTTCTCACATCTGTTTCCTGTAATGAAACGACGATTACCGGTGAACTTATTAATAGTAAGAAGACAGTTGTTTGTACATCCTCCGCAACGAGCCATCTGTGTCTCGTATGTTAGCTCATCTACATCCTTGCTTGGAAGAGTAGTAGACTTAAAGCCTTCTGAATAATTATCCCTGGCAATAAGAGCTGCACCGAAGGCACCCATGATACCTGCTATATCAGGACGAATAGCCTTTGCACCTGAAACAAGCTCAAATGCACGAAGAACAGCATCGTTATAGAAGGTACCACCCTGAACAACGATATTTTCTCCAAGCTGTTTTGGATCAGTCAGCTTGATAACCTTGAGAAGTGCATTTTTTATAACTGAATAAGCAAGACCGGCTGAGATATCCTCAACAGAAGCACCTTCCTTCTGTGCCTGCTTAACCTTTGAATTCATAAATACTGTACATCTGGAACCAAGATCTATCGGACTCTTTGCAAAAAGAGCAATCTTTGCAAAATCCTGAACCTTATAATCAAGTGAATTAGCAAATGTTTCTATAAATGATCCGCATCCCGAAGAACAGGACTCGTTAAGCATTACATTATCAACGACACCTTCACGGATCTTGATACATTTCATATCCTGACCACCGATATCAAGGATTGTATCAACGCTTGGGTCAAAGAAAGCAGCAGCGGTATAGTGTGCAATCGTTTCAACCTCACCATAATCAAGCTGGAAAGCAGACTTAAGAAGTGCCTCACCGTATCCGGTTGAACAGCTTCCGGCAATAACTGCACCCTTAGGAAGAAGAGAGTATATCTCTTTCATTGCTTTAATGGTAGTTTTAACAGGGCTTCCATTATTATTACTATAGAAATCATATAGGAGCTCGCCATCCTCACCGATGAGTGCAAGCTTAGTTGTAGTAGAACCGGCATCTATACCAAGAAATACATTTCCTTTATAGTTTTTCAGATCTCCACGCTTAACAGTATACTTGGACATTCTATCTGAAAACTCTTTATATTCATCATCATTCTTGAAAAGAGGATCCATACGGTTTACTTCAACCTCGATCTTAAGCTCAGGAGTAAGCTTTTCAGCAAGCTCCTTAAGACCGATAGTGATTGATTCATCCGCATGAAGAGCTGCACCTGATGCAGCGAAAAGATGTGAATTGTCAGGTATAATAGAATGCTCCTCGTCAAGATTCAGAGTATCAATAAATCTTTCTCTAAGCTGATCTAAGAAATGAAGCGGTCCGCCGAGAAATGCAACATAGCCTCTAATTGGCTTACCACAGGCAAGACCTGATATAGTCTGATTTACAACAGCCTGAAAGATAGAAGCGGAAAGATTTGGTTTTGTTGCTCCTTCGTTTATAAGAGGCTGTATATCTGTCTTTGCAAAAACTCCACAACGGGCAGCTATAGGATGAATTGTATCAAAATCCTTAGCAAGAGTATTAAGACCGGATGCATCTGTCATAAGAAGTGCAGCCATCTGATCTATAAAAGAGCCTGTACCTCCGGCACAAACTGAATTCATTCTCTGTTCAATTCCGTTTTTTGAGAAATAAATGATCTTTGCATCCTCACCACCAAGCTCAATAGCAACCTGAGTTTTAGGAGCAAAGGTTTTAAGAGCAGTAGAAACGCATACAACCTCCTGTTCGAAAGGAACGCCGATTACGTTAGAAAGTGCGAGGCCACCGGAACCGGTAATATCTGCGGCAACCTCCATATCACCTATACTTTTTATAGCATTTTCGAGAAGCTCGCGAAGAGTTTCTTTTATCTTTGCAAAATGCCTCTGATATTCAGAATAAAGGATGTTATTTTCTTCATCAATTATTGCAATCTTAACTGTAGTTGAACCGATATCAATACCTAAGTGTTTCACAAGATATACTCCTTTTTCAAAAGATTTATTCTATCAAAATTTTTGTCTTAAGATTGTAGCCCTACTATTATAATGCATACACCTATATATTTCAAATGACAATAATACCAAATATATATAGCAAGAAATGTAAAACATTAAGCAACATTTGAAAAGTATTTAGTTATTTCCTATGTTACCATTAACCTTAAGGTTAACATGAATTAGTATGCAGTATTTTGTTTATTAATGGAGATCGGAGTAATGAATAAAGAGTTCAGAGAAAAAGCGACGAAAATAGTTGACTCTATGACACTGGAAGAAGCTGCTTCCCAGATCAGATATGATAGTCCGGCTATCGAAAGACTTGGGATACCGGCTTATAACTGGTGGAATGAAGGACTTCATGGTTTGGCAAGAGCCGGCACAGCAACTGTTTTCCCTCAGGCAATAGCACTGGCTGCTATGTTCGATAAGAATATGCTGGAAGAAATCGGTGAAGTAATTGCTACAGAGGCAAGAGCCAAATACAATGAATCCAGATCACTTGAAGACAGAGATTTGTACAAAGGTATAACAATGTGGTCTCCGAATGTAAACATTTTCAGAGATGCAAGATGGGGAAGAGGACAGGAAACCTACGGCGAGGATCCATATCTTACAGCAAAGCTTGGAGTTGCTTTTATAAAAGGACTTCAGGGAGATGGCAAATATCTGAAGACTGCGGCATGTGCAAAGCATTTTGCTGTACATTCAGGTCCTGAAGCAGTAAGACATAGCTTTAATGCTGAGGCATCACCTAAAGACATGAATGAAACTTATCTGCCGGCATTCGAAAAGGCGGTTAAGGCAGGAAATGTTGAGACTGTAATGGGTGCATATAACAGAACCAACGGTGAGCCTTGCTGTGGAAGTGAGACACTGCTTGATAAAACACTCAGAAAAGAGTGGGGATTCAAGGGACATGTTGTATCGGACTGCTGGGCAATAAGAGATTTTCACACCAATCACAAAGTTACTGACGCACCGTTTGAATCGGTTGCTATGGCACTCAATGCAGGATGCGATCTTAACTGCGGTAACAGTTACGAGTGTATGCAGACGGCTCTTGATGAAGGACTTATTACGGAAGAAATGATCAGAACAGCTGCTAAGCGTTTATTTACAACAAGAATGAAGCTTGGAATGTTTGCGGACGACTGCGAATATGATAGTCTCGGACAGCTGGATATTGATACTCCGGAAAGCAGAAAGCTTTCATATGAGGCAAGTTGTAAATCAATCGTAATGCTTAAAAATGACGGCATACTTCCGCTGAAGAATGTTAAGACTATAGGCGTTATCGGACCGACAGCGGCTTCAATCGAAGTTCTGAACGGAAACTATAACGGAACAGCAGCGGAATATATTACAAATCTTACGGGAATTCAGAGAGTTGCCGGAGATGACATAAGAGTTCTTTATGCCAAAGGAAGTCACCTTTATCTTGATAAAGAGCAGCCACTTGGCGAAGTAGATGACAGAATCGCCGAAGCGCTCAGTGTTGCAAGACATAGTGATGTGATAGTTGTATCTGTCGGACTTGATGCAACTCTCGAAGGTGAAGAAGGTGATACGGGAAATGCATTTGCAGCAGGTGATAAGGTTAATCTTTTCCTGCCGGATTGCCAGAGAAGACTTATCAGAAAACTTGCAGAGATGAAAGCTCATG
>CACYJP010000129.1 GCA_902774725.1 uncultured Lachnospiraceae bacterium | reverse complement strand
TTCTTTTTCCCATTCTTTCAGAGTGGTTTTTACGATATCGCTCTCGCTGGCATCTGCCAGGAGCAGTTCCCAAAAAGGATAGGACTGGGAAAGGACAGAATTGGTCTTGCTAAGGATATTCCACTTGGTCTGGATCTCCAAGGTGGTGTCAGTGTAACCTATGAAGTTCTTGAGGACAATGCTACAGAAGAAGAAATCAAAACTACTATTGATAAGCTTCAGCGAAGAGTTGATACCTACAGTCCCGACGGAGAGGTTTATAGACAGGGAGATGACCGTATAAATGTAGAAATCCCTCTTGATACAAGTAAGTATGATCCTAATGAGATACTTGACAGTCTTGGACGTCCGGGTAAACTGGAATTCCTTGATCCTACAAACTATCAGAAGTTTGCAAGCGGTGATACATCCTATGAGGCTGCTCTTACCGGAGCGGACGTAAAGAACGCAGAGGGTGGACGTATTCAGGACCAGACTACAGGTGCTGATGAGTATGTCGTTTCACTTCAGTTTACAGATGAGGGTGGACAGAAGTTCTCAGATGTAACAGGTGCCAATGTAGGACAGCAGATATACATCATATATGATAACCAGGTTCAGAGTGCTCCTGTTGTTCGTGAGCAGATATCAGGTGGAAGTGCACAGATAGACGGAATGGATGATTTCGATGAGGCATCAAACCTCGCCAGCACTATCAAGATCGGTGCTCTGCCACTTACTCTTGAAGAGCTGTCATCACAGGTTGTAGGTGCTAAGCTTGGTTCAGATGCACTTGAGACATCACTTTTTGCAGGTGCTATTGGTCTTGGAATTATCTTCCTTCTTATGATAATTATATTTAGATTCCCGGGATTTTTGGCATCAATTGCACTTTCAGTATATGTAGTACTTGAGCTTTTCTTCTTAAATGCTCTTCATATAACACTTACACTTCCGGGTATTGCCGGTATCATACTTTCCATAGGTATGGCGGTCGATGCGAATGTAATCATCTTCACGCGTATCAAGGAAGAGATAGGTAGTGGAAAGACAGTTAAGACAGCTGTTAAGTCAGGATTTAACAAGGCTCTTTCAGCTATCATCGATGGAAATATAACAACTATCATTGCAGGTATTGTACTTCTTATAATGGGTACAGGTACAGTTAAGGGCTTTGCCAGAACACTTATTCTTGGTATCGTTCTTTCAATGGTAACTGCACTTATCATTACAAGATTCCTGTTAAATGCATTTGTTGCACTTGGCGTTACTAACAAGAAGCTTTACGGAGCCGCTAAAGAGCCAAGAATCACAAAGTACACAAAGGGCTTCAAGGCTGCAATCTCATTCTCTATCATTGTTATACTTGCGGGTATTGCATTCCTGTTCGTTAACAAGGGAATGGATGGACGTGGAAATACAATGAACTTCTCTCTTGAGTTCAGTGGTGGTACATCAACAGCTGTTACCTTCAATGAGCCTTACTCACTTGAGAGAGCAGAGAAGGAAGTATTCCCTGTATTTGACAGCGTAGGAGTTGATTCTTCACTCGTTCAAATCTTGCAAATGAACTTAAGTCAACATTTGAGATAACAGATGACAAGATTGATTCTCAGAACATCTCAAATACAATCAGTACAGAGACACAGAGAGACGCTATTCTTGCCGTAGTCATCGCTTCTATCCTGATGCTTATATACATCGCATTCAGATTTAACGATGCAAGATTTGGTATCAGTGCCGTTCTCGCACTTATACACGATGTAATGTTTGTGTTCTGCGCTTATGCAGTACTTTATCTGTCGGTCGGCGGTACATTTATCGCATGTATGCTTACGATAGTAGGTTACTCAATTAACTCATCTATCATCATATTTGACCGTATAAGAGAGAACCTCAAGATAATGAGCGTTGATAAGGATGGCTATGAGCACATCGTAAATACAAGTATTTCACAGACATTCACACGAAATATTTATACAAACCTGACAACGTTTGTAACTATCTTTATGCTGTACATCCTCGGAGTTGCTTCACTTAAGGAGTTTACATTCACTCTGATGGTTGGTGTAGTTGCAGGTACATATTCATCTATCTGTATCACCGGACCACTGTGGCTTACACTCAGAAAGAAGATCGGAAAGAAGGCTGCAGACAAAAAGACAGCAGAGGCTTAAGGGTAAGATACAAAGATACGTTTCGTTATGGAGCATAAAAAAGGACGGAGTTTTCTCCGTCCTTATATTGTATGTAAATGAAAATAGCTATAGATAATTATTGTGACGATTTTCAAACACTTGCAAATCAGTTACGAGCAACGCATCTCTCGGCATCGCTCTCGCTTCCGTTTCGGGATACCCCTAGCGGTCGCTTCGCTCGCTAAGCTCTCACTGCGCACTTTGTGCTTGTGAATCGCTAAGCGCCGAGACCCGAAAGGTCCTCGAGCTGCGTTCTCTAACTGATTTTTTGCAAGCGTTTTGAAAATCAAATCAACGTATTCTTTCAAAACGTGAATTGACACGTGATACGACTAGTATATACAGGAATCGATAGCTCGATTTTCGTAAAAACACGAAAGGAAAGCTTCGCGAGATACACCGCGAGCGATCCTGTCCGAAGTAAAAATGCCATCATCAGTCCTGACAAAGTCAGACCTTTCAATAATAAAGGCATTTTTACGAGTTGTAGCCGAGCGGCGTGTAACTCGCAGAAGGTTTCGTGAGGTGTTTAGAAAATCGCGAGCGTGATGACTGTATATACATAGTCGTATAGCGTGTAATCTATGATTCTGAAGGAGAATAGAAATTTGGATAAAAGGAGAGGTGGAATGAATAAGAACTGGCGAATCTACGCCTTGAAGGCGGATTTTAATGAGCTTTCGCGTAAGTTTGGAATAGATCCTGTAGTTGCAAGAGTTCTTAGAAACAGGGGACTGGAGTCGGATCAGGATTATGAGAACTTCCTTTATGGGACGTTGGATAGTGTACACTCTCCTGAGGATATGCTGGATATAGAGCTTGGAGCTGATATCATATCGGAGGCTATAGATGAGGGAAAGTCTATAAGAGTGGTGGGAGACTACGATGTTGACGGAGTGATGTCTACCTACATCCTTTATGATGCCCTGAAAAAACTCGGAGCTGTTGTGTCATATGATATACCGCACAGAGTTCGTGACGGTTATGGAATGAATGAGAGGATAGTCGATGATGCGCATGCTGACGGAGTCGAGGTGATCATTACCTGTGATAATGGTATTTCTGCTGTCGCTGCTGTGAAAAAGGCGGTAGAGTATGGAATGACTGTCGTTATAACGGATCATCATGAGATACCGCCTGAGCTGCCTGAGGCTGATGCAATAATAGATCCACATCAACCCGGAGACGGATATCCATATAAGAAAATATGCGGAGCTGTTGTTGCATATAAGTTTGTACAGGTTCTCTATAAGTTGAGAGAGGTCGAGCTGGGAAGAGACAGCTACCTTGAAGCACTTGCTACTGCGACGGTTTGTGATGTTATGCCGGTTTTGGATGAGAACAGGATATATGTTAGAGAAGGTCTTAGAAAACTCGAGAAGACTGAACATTTGGGCTTAAAGGCGCTGCTCAGAGCAACTGAGCTGGAAGGTAAGACTCTTTCTGCTTATCATCTGGGATTCATAATCGGACCATGTATAAATGCGATGGGAAAGCTTGGAGATGCCAAGGATGCCCTTGAGTTAATGATTACAGAGGATGAAGGCTTTGCAAAGGAAAGGGCTGAGCTTCTGAAGAAAACGAATGAATCCAGAAAGAGCGAAACCGAGGAAGGTGAGAAGAAGGCGGTAGAGGGTCTTCCTGAGGAACCTGAGGACAAGATTCTTGTAGTATATGTTGAAGGACTCAGAGAGGGGCTTGCCGGAATAGTAGCCGGAAGGCTGAAGGAGAAGTATTACCGACCGACTATTGTTTTCACAGATACCGAGGGAAATGATACTCTTTTGAAGGGCTCGGGCAGATCTATCGAAACCTACAACATGTTCGAAAAAATAAATGAACATAGAGATATGTGTGTTAAGTTCGGAGGTCATCCGCTTGCAGCCGGTCTATCGATAAAGAGAGAGGATTTAGACCGTTTCAGGGAGGCACTTAACAAGGACTCAGGTCTTACGGAAGTTGATATGATCCCGAAGCTAATGATAGATGTACCGATGCCGATGCGATACGCAACATTTAAAATGGTTGAGCAGCTTGAATCGCTGGAACCATACGGCAGTGGTAACGAGGAGGCAGTATTTGCTGAAAAGGGGCTTGCTGTTCTTGGGTATGATATACGCGGAGCAAAGAAAAACCTACTTCTGCTGAAGGTGAGGTCCTCTACGGGCGAGGTATTTCAGGTAAAAAGCTTCAGGCCGCAGGATTTTCTGGATAGTATAAATAAGTGGTTTACACCCGAAGAATGTGATAAAATGAAAAAAGGCGTTTATTCCGGCTGTAAGCTGGATATAGCCTATACTCTGAACATAAATGATTTCAGAGGAGAAAAAAGTGTTGAATTCAGACTAAAGGATTATGACTTGGCATTGGAGGGGATTTGATATGAAAAAAATAGAGGATTATATTACAACGATACCGGATTTTCCTAAGCCGGGAATAATGTTCAGAGATGTAATGAGCGTATTTGATGATCCGGAAGGTCTTCGCCTTGCTATCGATGAGGTGAGTAAGCTTTTAGATGGTGTTGATTATGATATAGTGGCAGGAACAGAGGCGAGGGGATTCCTTTTTGCAATGCCGATTGCATATAACAAAAATAAAAGATTCCTCGCAGTCAGAAAGAAGGGAAAGCTTCCTAGAGAGACGATTGAAAAAACATATGATCTTGAATATGGACAGGAGACGATAGAGATACATAAGGATGCAATAAAGCCCGGAGATAAGGTCGTTATACTTGATGACCTGATTGCAACCGGCGGAACCGTAAGAGCTGCTGTAGATCTTATAGAAGAGCTGGGTGGCGAGGTTGTTAAGATAGCTTTCCTTATTGAGCTTGAAGGACTTAAGGGAAGAGAAAAGTTTAAAGGCTATGATGTTGATTCGGTAGTTAAGTATCCGGGTGCATAAGTCTCGCGAGTGAAACTTGAAAAAAATGGTAGATGATTAATTTGTTAAGAAAAGTAATTAACGATATGAATTCAGAAAGGAGGAGCAGGTTATGTCAGATGCTTCAAAATACGACTCCAGTGGTCTTGATAAGATAAACGAAGAAAGAAGACCGATAAGTGAAATAATAATCGACAGTTCCAAAACAGGTGTGCTTGCTACTCCTGACGATTTTACAGATCCTAAAGAGCTTTATGATGTACTTATTGAAAAAATAAAGGAATATCATCCTTCTGATGATTTTTCTCAGATCGAGAAGGCTTATCATATAGCAGACGAAGCACATGAGGGTCAGAAGAGGAAATCCGGTGAACCATATATCATCCATCCTATCTGCGTTGCGATTATTCTTGCAGAACTGGAGATGGATAAGGAGACGATCATCGCAGGACTTCTTCATGATGTCATCGAGGATACAGAATATACAAAAGAACAGATATCGGAAATGTTTTCTCCTGAGGTAGCGCTCCTCGTAGATGGAGTAACCAAACTGACACAGTTGAATCTCTCTCAGGACAAGATCGAGATACAGGCTGAGAACCTCAGAAAGATGTTCCTTGCTATGGCAAAGGACATCAGAGTAATAATCATAAAGCTTGCCGACAGACTGCACAATCTGAGAACGCTTCAGTATCAGACAGCGGCAAAGCAGATAGAAAAATCCAGAGAGACTATGGATATCTACGCACCTATAGCACATCGTCTCGGTATTTCCAGAATACAGGTTGAGATGGATGACCTGTGCATGCAGTATCTCTATCCGGAGATATATGCTGAGCTCAGAAACAGCATAGGTGAAAGACTGTATGAGCGTGAAGAGTTTATCAGAGACATGATAAACGAGGTCACTGAGTATATCCATGAGGCAGGAATTGAGGCCGAGATAGAGGGCCGTGTAAAACACATTTTCAGTATATATAAGAAGATGAAGACACAGGGTAAAACCCTTGATCAGATATTTGATGTATTTGCACTTCGTATCAAGGTGGAGACAGTCAGAGACTGTTACGCTGCGCTCGGAATAATCCATGAGAAGTATAAGCCGATACCGGGAAGATTTAAGGATTACATAGCTATGCCGAAGGCCAATATGTATCAGTCGCTTCATACGACACTTATCGGTCATGGCGGACGTCCATTCGAGATACAGATCAGAACCTACGATATGCACAGGACTGCTGAGTATGGTATCGCTGCTCATTGGAAATATAAAGAGGTTGGAAGCAAGAGCCTCACAAAGGATGAGCAGAACAAGCTCATATGGATGAATGAGATCCTCGAGTGGCAAAATGACACGAAGGATAATAAAGAGTTTATGAATACAGTAAAGACTGAGCTGGATATGTTCCAGGATCAGGTTTACTGCTTCACTCCTGCCGGAGATGTGCTTCCTCTTCCTGCAGGTTCCAATACGATAGACTTTGCTTATGCTATTCATACAGCTGTCGGAAATCGTATGGTTGGTGCAAGAATAAACGGAAGACAGGTTCCGATTGAGACTAAGCTTAGTTCCGGAGACAGAGTGGAAATAATCACATCCGCAAATTCAAAGGGACCGAGCAGGGACTGGCTGAATATTGTTAAGAGTGCACAGGCTAAAACCAAGATAAATCAGTGGTTCAAACAGGAGTTTAAGGAAGAGAATATCCAGAAGGGTAAGACTGCTGTTGAGAATTACTGTAAGAGTAAAAACATACCGCTTCAGGATCTGATGAAGCCTGAATATATGTCAGCAACTCTTAAGAGATATAACTTTGCTGACTGGGACAGCCTGATGGCTGCGATCGGTCATGGCGGACTGAAGGAAGGTCAGATAGTTAACCGCCTCCTGGAGGAGCATAGACGTCTTACAGAGGAAAATGTTTCCGATGACGATATTGCTGAAGAAATCAATCGTAAGAGCAGACATTTTGATATTCCAAAGGGAAGTATAAAGGTTCATGGCGTACATGATCTGGCCGTAAGATTCTCCAAGTGCTGTTCACCTGTTCCCGGTGATGAGATAGTTGGTTTTGTCACAAGAGGACGAGGTATCTCGATTCACAGAACTGACTGTGAGAATCTCGTAAGCATGAGCGAGAATGAAAGAGAGCGTCTGATCGAGGCTGAAAATAAAGCGAACAGACAATTGGGTGCAACCGGTACAAAGGTAAAGACGGGAAGTATAGTGCTGTCTCTGATTCGGGATGACGAAGGCGAGCTTCGCTTTGTATTTGCAAAAGTTGATCATACCAGATATCTGGAAGGCACGAATCTTGAACTCCAGGTGGGTTTTTCAATCGAGGATCAGGATATCTGGAAAACTGCAGTGGTTCAGATCTCTGAGGGTCAGCCGATCAGTACCGGAGACGTGCTCGTATATATGGACAGGCCGGCAAGGTACTGGACAGACGGTTTCCTCGGACTCATGGCAAAACGCACTGATGCATTGAATACGACATCTATGTATAAGTCAGTCAGTGGAACGATAAAGAGAGAAGTCGAGAAAATTTCCGTAAATGATTACCTCATTCCCTGGAGTACACTGGTCCACAAAATGAATGCAGTAACAGATTTCGACTACAATGTGTTCATTGACGAACTTATAGATAACTACACACCTCAGTCAGCGGAACTCGGTGAGCGTTTGGGCGAACTGAAGACGAAGCTGCTTAATCTCCCTGATAAGAGCGGATTCGACAGGCAGTTCA
>CACYJP010000128.1 GCA_902774725.1 uncultured Lachnospiraceae bacterium | reverse complement strand
TGATATGGAAGTACTTATTAAATTAACCATCCGACTTTTTGACCACCTCTATTCAAAATACAGTAGCTTAGAGGAGGTTGATAACATGCTCTACGACCAATCACTCGATCTTGATATTGATAGATATATGGATAGAATTGAAGAACTTGAAGAAGAAGTAACACAGCTTACCGTTGAGAAAGAAAAAGTTATCGTTGAAAAGGATAACACTATCGCTGAAAAGGATAATACTATCGCTGAAAAGGATGCCCTGATCGAGCAACTACAAAATGAACTTAACAGATATAAATCATAAAACCTCATATGATATAAAAATGGGGACGATTCTATCTGACTTCTTTTTTGCAAAAGAAGTCAGATAGAATCGTCCCCATTGACTTACAACTCGAAAAAGTATAGATTATTTATGGGGTAAAGTCATGAAAAGATCAGTCATTATTACATCTACAATTATCTTATTGGGACTGGCTATTTTTATAGCCTGTTTTTTGATGTCTCGTGATAGTGAAAGTATGCGGGCAGATGTTCGTGAAACGGTCACTACTGAGGAGCCTGTGGTGACGGGCTGGGTAACTGAAGACGCAGAAACGATGTATCTGAACTCTGCCGGTGATGCTACTAAGGGAATCGCTGAGATAGATGGTAAAGCTTATGTATTTGATGATGAAGGTATCTTACTTTCAGGATGGCAGGAAAATGTATCAGACGAAAAGATATATGTGAATCAGGATGGTACTCTCGCGAGTGGATGGACTAAGATAAATGATTTTATCTACTATTTTAATGATGAAGGAACGCCTTACTCAGGCTGGCTTACTGATCTGGGAAAGCGTTATTATATAAAGAAAAACGGGCAGATAACAACCGGACTTACAAAGATAAATAATGAGTATTATACATTTGGTGATGATGGAAAGCTTATCAGCGAGGAAGAGCTGACGGCATGTATAGATGAGATTCCACTAAACGAAGATACGGACACAAGCAGGAAGAGCGTCTCTGAAAATGAGTTGATTACATTTGGCGGATATGAGATTGATTTTGAAGATAAGAAGGCACTATTCGATGTGATCGGTGAGATGAATCCAAATGACAGCAGAATAGTCGGTTTTGTGATGATCAACCTCGGGAACGGCAAAGGTGTCGGTTATAATGCGGACGAAAAGGTTTATTCGGCCAGCTGCATCAAGGGTCCTTACGTCGCAAGTCTTGTTAATTATAAGCCTGAGCTGATTGAGACAAATTCCAACACGCTTATTCAGGTCGTTATGAATTCGGACAACAAGCTGTACAGTAATCTCAGGAAATCATACGGAAGGCAGTTTTTCGGCGAATGGTGCGTGGCTGCGGATGCAGACGAAGATGTCAGCATTTATAACTATCCTCGACTTTCAGCCAGAAACTTAGCGAAGCTTTGGGTGAAAAATTATTATTTCTTCAACACTGACGAGGTCGGAATGCAGATACGCGACTGGTATATAACGCCAAACTCTTCGGCTATTTACACTGCACTGGGGCAGGGATGCAGAACCGAATCCAAGGCCGGCTGGTTCTGCGAATCAGACAGACCGGACGCAACCGCTACTACAGACGGCGGAATCATTTATCCGGATGACGGTTCGCCTTATGTTATTGCAATCATTACAGATTTTCCGGCCGATATGAAGAGGCTCGAACCTCTTTGCACAGAATTGAACGAGATATATAAGAAGACTAAGTGAGTATTAAGGATCTGAAGAATGAGTAAGCAGAATAAAAAAACAAAAAAGAATATTAGCAGGAATACTAAGAAGGATAAAAAACGTGATAAGAGTAATAAGAATAATAACACTTACTCAGGTAACGGCGAATATAACCCACAAAGCTTTAAGGATATGCCACTCGGGACAAGAATTATAGCGATCATATGCATCCTGATATTAACTGTATTTCCTTTTATTCTTATCGTAGTTTGTATTCCTGTCGCTATATTTACAGCTATAACGGAAAATGATGAAAACAAACTAAATAAACCACTTCCGAAAACAGAGCCGAATTCAAGCTATAGCGAGTATATCTATCTGGATGAAACTGAGAATGGTTGGTATGAAACAGTCTCTGCTGATTCTGAATACGATAAAAAGCTTGAGTGGGACAAGAACACCAACAGCTACTACGACCGCGATTCCAGATGTTATATATGGTATGACGACGTTGCAAACGAATGGCAGTACTGGTTCAAAAATGTTTCCTCTGACTATGGCTACTATGGCTGGATGAAATGTGGTCATAACAGCTGGGAGATTGAAAACAAATCAGGAAAATGGGTGCTATTACCTGAGAAATACGATCGTAATAAATTATGGTATATAAAATAAAAGTATAACCGTCCCACTTGGGACGGTTATTTTGCTAGTTATCAAGAAGTCGGTATACTAGGTCTCGCGACAGGTTAAATTCTTCGGAAATGGACCTCTAACTCTAAAAGGTATCGATTCTTCTTCAAGAACCTTCATAAATGCTTTTGTATATTTTTTACCATCTATCAGGTAATTGATACTCAAGAATATCCTGTTATCCATGGACGAAACCTCAAGCGTCAGGTGTCCTTCGATGATGAATACATACGACTCAACGTATTTTCCAACCTCGCCCCAGTCAGCTCTGCCGGTATAATTACAAAGGAACGTGCCATGCCTTGCATCTTTTCCTCTATTTAGATTGTTTTCATCTATATACTTCGCCTTTTGTTTATTTCCTGTTATATTATCTGTATCTTCGTAAATTTTCAAAAGCTGTCTTATCTCTTCCTGGCAATTAAGAATATCCTTTTGCAGCATTATCTGACCGCGAGTCATAGTTCCGAGGAATTCCATATCGCCCTTAAGCTGATCTCTGTCATAGTCAACAAAAATGTGTGTCAGCAGGTCCACATGAGCGTCGTCTATTCCCATCTCCTTCAGCGGACAGTTTGCGGTTTCTGCACCGATTACCTTGTATTTTTTAGGAAGAACCTTATCCAGTGCTTTCGCCATAAGAATAAAAAATACAGATACAACGCTATGATCATTTTTATGAGCAAACTCCATTATGTCCTTCTGCCTGAATGCAAACTCAACATAGTTTGGTTTTCTCTTGAAAGGATTGAACATACCATTCATGTAATCCCTAATCATCATCGGAGGATTTTTACCTTCGTATTTATAAATCGGAGGCTCATCCGGAATCATATCGAGGGTAGGCTCTGTTATCTCATTTTCCAGAAGCGGACTGTCAGGCTTACGAATAGCCGGAGCATCCGGTTCTATACCATACTTTTCCTTAACATACTCGTAAATAGTAGTCATTACCCACGGAAGTGTACCATGTCCACCGCATAGTGAATGACTGATATTGAGATAGATGTTTTTTCCATCATAATCCAGAAAGAGAAGATGTTTGTTTACTGCTTCACTACTCAGCTTGGGCAGCTTATCAGTTGTTGGAACAACAACAACCTCCCTGTCATTTGGTATAAGATCATAGGCTCCATCTTCCTGCGTAATAACGCTTACCGCAAGGTACGGATACCTCTTAATCGCTACATTTGCAGCTGATTTAAGAACATCAAAGTCAACCTCATCCTTCATTGTAACCTTGGTTCTGAGCGTATAATAAAAAATCTTTTCATTTTGATAGAGCCTGTAAGTGTCAAAGCTATATTTCATGCTAAACATTCTCCTTTGCTTTTTTGTACACGTTACCTTTCAGAAAAAGGTGCCACGTTCCCCACTTATGATTATATCATTTTTATTCATGCCACAGCAAATATATGAAACTATTATTTTCTCAGAAGACAAAAGCGACAAAATGGAAATGCCAAAATCGAATGAATAATTTATATGCCAAAATTATATGCCAAAATCGTACTGTGACACTAGTGTGACAAAACATATGCTAATATGGCATCAGTAAAGCAAAACAAAAAGAGATGACAGCAATTTCCCTCCCTCGTGTCAGCTCTTTTTGTTTTTTATTTATCTAACTTGGTTTTATCCAATTTGGTTTTATCTAACTTGGCACCTTTGAAATAGGTGCCATATTTAATTATTTACAGAAACCGTCTGCACCGAAGAAGTAGTTTACTCCATCGATCCATACGTACTGGTTCTGTGGATACCAACCTGATTCGTCTTCGTACCACCAGCCATTTGCGTTCTGCATCCAGTGGCCACCCTTAAAGTTTTCATCCCATGCTCCGTCAGCTCCAAGCCAGCAACCGTCACGGTATTCGCTGTAGTCCATGTAACCGTCTGCACAGAAGAAGTACCACTTACCATCTATCTTCTGCCACTGGTTCTGTGGGAACCATCCGTCTGAGTCTTCAACCCACCATCCGTTTTCGTTCTGCTTCCAGCTAAGTGTTCCTTTGTAGGTCTGTGTACCATCTTCGTTGTACCACTTTCCATCTACCCACTCGCTTGAGTGCTTCTCATCAGCTTTCTTACCTGCATCCTTTTTATCTGAAGCATCTGACTTCTTGTCTGATGAACCATCTTTCTTATCTGCCTGCTTATCTGATGAATCACCCTGATCATCTGATGAATCGTCCTTATCATCAGTTGCTGACTTCACAACACTGAATTTTGAAACATTTGAATAAGTGTTTCCGGCTTCACCACTATTCTGTGAAAAAACAGGGGTAAACTCTGTATCGTATTCGTAGCCATCAGCTAAGTAATCAGTGAATACTGTTTTTGAAGCCTCTGCGTTTGCGCATGTAATCAACATACTTGAATTATATACAGTCATATCAAAATCGGTTT
Source organism: uncultured Lachnospiraceae bacterium (assembly GCA_902774725.1). Taxonomy (GTDB): domain Bacteria; phylum Bacillota; class Clostridia; order Lachnospirales; family Lachnospiraceae; genus Eubacterium_Q. Next base: position 5,391 of record CACYJP010000128.1, on the reverse strand, counting down.
GAGCAAATTTCGACAAAGCACCAGTTGAAACGAACTCTCCTCCTGCAAGTGATACGTTGCCGACGTAGCTTATTGCCATTCCGGCAACACCACCCACAAAGTGTCCTCCGTTAACATTTAATGTGTTGCAATTTTCTATTAAGGTTGCGAATGTACCTTCAGTAAAGTTACCACCGTTTATTGATACATTTTCACATTTTGTGGCGGCAAAACCTCCGTTATAATCTCCTCCGTTTATCTTCACATCCAATGAAGCTTCTACCGTTGTTGCTTTTTCTATATTGACACCGGAAATAACCACATTTCTATAATCATTTAAAACTATACTCTCAAAATCACCTCCGGAAATGTTAAGTGAATTTCCTGCGTTAGAATAATATCCCGCAGTTCCTTCAAATGTACCACCGGTTATATTTATGATCGAATCAGATAATTTAGCATTTTTTTTATGTTCTACTTTTATGGCTTCTTTATTTTTAGAAGTAAATGTACCACCATTGATTGTCAGTTTTGAAACATCGGCTACAGAAACTGCATTTGTATATTCAGATGATATATCAGAATCATTGATAGTCAGGCTTCCGCTATTTCCAACTAAAACTGCACCGTAAACGTCATCTTCATTAGTTACAGTCGAATCATCCAGAGTAAGAGATGAATCAGGTCCTACATTAATGTAATCAGAAAAATCTACACCATTAACACTTGCATTTGCACCTTCTATTACTTCTAAGCCTCCGACAACAGTTCCATCACCTTCGAGCGTGAATGATACACTTTTTCCTTCTGCAGAAAGTACTGCATTTTCTCCGAATGAATGTCCATTAAGATCTATTCTTGCCATTCCTTCAATAACAGCTACATATTCTTCTTGGTTACAATTTATATCCTCTCCAAGCTTATAATTTCCTTCACTGAGTAAAAACTCTTCGAAGCCAGTGCCATTTTCACCGTATGTGACACCATCATATGTCTGTCCCTTATTATTATACGCATTATCAAAGCTTTCCTGAGTAAGTGTAATAGTTTCTTCTGCCGCATTAACAGTTAAACTTGCAAGCGGGGCAAGAACACCCATTGATGTTGCAACGCCCAGTGTTAACATTTTCTTAAGTGACGCTTTAGCATTTACCATGATTCTTCTCCTTTTTTTATAAAAAATAATCCGGCTCTGCTTTTGCAAAACCGGATTATACTATCAGAACAAGATTCTCTTGTCAAATACTTTTTTATTTATTGTATCCTTTGACTTATCACTTATTTACTTAACCCAAGCTCCGTCGGCTCCTACCCAGTAGCCGTCTACATATTTGCTTGTTGCCATGTAACCGCTTGCTTCGAAGTAGTAGCATGAGCCGTCGATCCACAGCCATCTTGATACCGGGTACCAGCCTGGTGTCCGCCATAGTAGTCTTCTACCCATGCGCCGTCATCTCCGAGCCAGCAGCCTTCGCGGTACTCGCTGTAGTCCATGTAACCGTCTGCACAGAAGTAGTACCACTTTCCGTCTATCTTCTGCCATGTGCCGGTTGGATACCAGCCTTTAGTATCCTCAACCCACCAGCCGGTCTCATTCTGCTTCCATGAAAGGATTCCTTCATAAGTCTGCTTTCCATCAGCATCGTACCACTTGCCGTCTACCCATTCGCTAGAGTACTTTGGAGTATCTTTCTTATCATCATCCTTCTTGTCATCATCCTTCTTGTCATCGTCCTTTTTAGTCTTAATTACACTGAAGGAAGACTGATCAGTGTATGCTATATATGTTCCTTCTTCTTCATCAAACAATTCACTTGCAGGTGTTATTGCAGGAGAATATTCATATCCATCAGCTAAAACATCTGCAAAAACAGTATTTGCTTTTGCTTCATTCTCACATACAAAAAGAATTCCACTTAACGGATCATCTTCAGCTGCAAAGACCATTTCACCCTCAACAGCTTTAACCTTCGCTTCATCTTCCGGGAAAACTCCGGTTGCTGTAAATGTACCACCTGATAATGAAATATCACCATCACAATCTGAGTAAAGTCCACACATTCCACCTGTAAACGTTCCGCCACTTACTGCCAAAGAACTACATTTATATGTATACATTCCATAACTCGTTCCATTAAGTGTTCCACCACTTACCTTTACCGATTCACATACATCAGCATCAACATCACCATTTATGATTCCTCCGGTAATAGTTAAGCTACCTTTATTTCCAGCATAAACACCATCATTTATTGTACCACCATTAATTGTGATTTTGTTCGGCTCATCCTCATCACTATCAATATATGTTTTAATTCTATTAAATGATCCACCATTCACAGTCAGATCACAACCATCATATGCATAAACAGTAGAATTGAATGTTCCACCATTGATTGTCAATGATGAACCTTCTTCAGCATATACATAATCTTTGAATGTTCCATCATTGATTGTCAATGATGAACCTTTATAAGAATATACTTTATCACCGAATTCTCCACCGCTAATTGTTGCAGTAGCGCCTTCTTCAACTTCAAAACCATAATTAACATAACCATCTCCGGATAATGCAAACGATGTATTCTCACCTTCTGCGTATAAATCAGCATCGGTTAAATTGTGCCCATTGAGATCAATACTTACATCACCCGAATAAACGCTTAAGTAACAGTCATATGACGTTGCATAAGAAAGATTAATATTCTCTTCCAGCTTATAATTACCAGCAGTAAGCACTAGCTCATAACCATCATAATCATCATCATAATTATTTGTAAAAATAATACCCTTATCAGTTTCTACATCAGGTGTATTAATAGCCTCGTAAATATCTTGCTGATTAATAATAGTAGTCGCACTCTCAGCATAGACACCAACACTTGAAAATGGTGTCATGACTGCCAAAGACGCAGCCAATACGGAGGATGTGACTTTCGCCATAGTCTTCACATTTTTTTTCATATTTTCTCCCCTTTCATATCATAATAATACTTAAAAAAGCTATGCCCTTTTTTTCAAAAACAACGTAGTCTTATTTTATCATACTTTACTTTTATAAACAATTATAAACCAAATCAAACGAAGACGGAAAAAATCAAATGGAGACGGTCATATAGAACCGTCCCCATCGACTTGTCTCATATTTATTTCACCCAAGCTCCGTCTGCTCCTACCCAGCAGCCATCTACGTACTTGCTTGTTGCCATGTAACCGCTTGCTTCGAAGTAGTAGCATGATGTGTCCGCCATAGTAGTCTTCTACCCATGCGCCGTCATCTCCGAGCCAGCAGCCTTCGCGGTACTCGCTGTAGTCCATGTAACCGTCTGCACAGAAGTAATACCACTTTCCGTCTATCTTCTGCCACGTGCTGGTTGGATACCAGCCTTTTGTATCCTCAACCCACCAGCCGGTTTCGTTCTGTTTCCATGAAAGGATTCCGTCATAAGTCTGCTTTCCATCAGCGTCATACCACTTTCCGTCTACCCATTCATTTGAATACTTCTTATCATCCTTTTTATCAGATCCGCCCTTATCATCGCCTGGATCAACAGGATCAACAGGAGCTACAGGGCTTGACTTAACTACACTTACAGTCTTCTGGTCTGTGAAAGCAAAATAATCACCGCTAATCGGATTATACATCAGATATTTTGACTGAATGGCCGGAGAATACTCATACCCATCCTTAATAACCTTGAAGAAATAATCCTTCGCCTTCTCTTCACCGTTGCAGCTAATTATAATTCCCGACAGTGGAATCGTACTACCTGATTTTGCAGTTGCAGTAAATGTACCACCTGACAGTTCCAGATCCTCTACTCCAAATCCCACAAATCCACCTGCAGTGCCTGAAAAACTACCACCACTTATCTTGACAGTTTTACAATCACTTAAGAAAAAGCCAAATGTACCTGAAACGAAAGTTCCACCTGATACAGAAACCGAATTGGAATTTTCAGCTGTCGCACCTTTTTTAAAGTCTCCTGCAGTAATAGTAATATTACAACCATTTTGAACACCAACATAATCAGTAAAAGTACCACCATTTATAATTAAATCAGCGCTTGAATAATCATTTTCTGCATTAGCATATGCAGAGCCAAAGGAACCGCCATCTATCGTAAGCTTGGCTCCATTTTTTGCATAAACATCTTTTGCAAATGTTCCATCACTTACAGTTAATGAAGATTTTTCATCTCTCGTATATACTTCATCAGCAAACTCACCACCACTTATTGAAAGGCTGGAACCGTCGTGTGCATAAACAGGAAGCGAATACTTTCCACCACTTATTGAAACCTTTGAAGAATCATAAGCACCTACACGACCACCAACTTTTCCATTACCGGATATCACAAGTGATGCATTGCTTCCGGAAACTCCTATAGGCAGGTTATCACCAAGTGAATACTCTCCCAAATCAAGCTCTACAGCACCACCAATATGGATCCAGCACTCATTTTCACTATTAATATCACCACCTAATGCATAGCTTCCCGCCAGTATTTCATACTGTTCATTTGCGCTGGCTGTTTCAGGCGAATACACTACACCATCATGCGGATTTCCCGGATCCGCCTTAGCTGCAGCAAAAACATCCTCAGTAAGAATATTATCACCGCCTCTGGCATTTACAGTCATGCTCGAAAATGGCATCGCAAACACCATTGCAATTGTAATTACAAATGTTACCAATTGCTTTAATGATTTCTTTTTGGCCATCACTTAACTCTCCTTTCAACGAATAAAAAAATAACATAAAAGTATTATATCAATTTTTACCTTCACAAACAATTATCAATATTTTAACGGCACCTGGCACCTTGCCACCAAAAGATACCGTGCACCAAAACGGAGAAAAAAAAGACGTACATCATCCGAAGATAATGTACGCCTTATTTATAAACCTAGAAGTTTAACTTATTTAGTTCCATCGTAGAGATCTACGAGACCCTGAAGGTGTTCGAACTTCTTCTTTGAGTTCTCTTCAGCCATTGCGAAGAGCTTGTCAGCCTTATCCTTGTTGATCTTCTGAAGAGCTGTGTAACGAGCCTCTCCTGAAAGGAATTCCTGATAAGGTACTGTAGCAGCCTTGCTGTCAAGAGTGAACTTCTTATCAGCATCAGGATTGAATCTGAACAGATTCCAGTATCCAGCATCTACTGCCTTCTTCTCCTCAGCCATAGCCTTGCTCATACCAACACGGATTCTGTGGTTGATACATGGAGCGTAAGCAATGATGAGTGATGGTCCATTATAGCTCTCAGCCTCTTTGATAGCCTTGAGTAACTGCATGTAGTTAGCACCCATAGAAACCTGAGCAACATATACATAACCATAGCTCATAGCGATAGCAGCAAGATCCTTCTGCTTGATCTCCTTACCACCTGCAGCGAACTGAGCAACAGC
>CACYJP010000127.1 GCA_902774725.1 uncultured Lachnospiraceae bacterium | reverse complement strand
TATGGATGCTGTTGGTAAAGAGTTTGACCCGAATTTCCACAATGCAGTTATTCATGAAGAAGATGAAGAGCAGGGTGAGAATCTTGTTACAGAGGAAATGCAGAAGGGTTATATGTTTAAGGACAGTGTCCTGAGACATGCTATGGTTAAGGTTGTAAACTAAAAGACTTACAATCGATTTAAAGTATTTAATTAATATGTTTATAATTTTTAGGAGGATTATATAAAAATGGGAAAGATTATAGGAATTGACTTAGGTACAACAAACTCATGTGTTGCAGTTATGGAAGGTGGAAAGCCTGTTGTTATCACAAACGCTGAAGGCTCACGTACAACACCATCTGTAGTTGCATTCCTTAAATCAGGTGAAAGAGTTGTCGGTGATGCTGCTAAGCGTCAGGCTGTTACAAATGCAGATAAGACTATCTCATCTATTAAGAGACATATGGGATCAGATTATAAGGTTGAGATCGATGGAAAGAAGTATTCACCGGAAGAGATATCAGCTATGACACTTCAGAAGCTTAAGGCAGATGCTGAGGCATATCTTGGTGAGAAGGTTACAGAGGCTGTTATCACAGTTCCTGCTTACTTCACAGACTCACAGAGACAGGCTACAAAGAACGCCGGTAAGATCGCAGGTCTTGAAGTAAAGCGTATTATCAACGAGCCTACAGCAGCTGCACTTTCATATGGTCTTGATAATGAGAAAGAGCAGAAGATCATGGTATACGACCTTGGTGGTGGTACATTCGATGTATCTATCATTGAAATCGGTGAAGGAGTTATCGAGGTTCTTGCTACAGCAGGTAACAACAAGCTCGGTGGTGATGACTTCGATGAGGCCGTTACAAAGTACATGCTTGAAGAGTTCCAGAAGAAAGAGGGCGTAGACCTTTCAACAGATAAGATGGCTATGCAGAGACTTAAGGAAGCTGCTGAGAAGGCTAAGAAGGAGCTTTCATCACAGACAGTTACAAACATCAACCTTCCGTTCATCACTGCAACAGCTGATGGTCCTAAGCACTTTGATATGGACCTTACAAGAGCTAAGTTTGATGAGCTTACAGATGAACTTGTAGAGAAGACAAGAGGGCCTGTTAATCAGGCTCTTGAAGATGCAGGTCTTTCAGCTAGCGAAATCGATAAGGTTCTCCTTGTTGGTGGTTCAACACGTATCATCGCTGTTAAGGATGCAGTTAAGACAATTACAGGTAAGGATCCATTCCAGGGAATCAACCCTGATGAATGTGTTGCTATCGGTGCTTGTATCCAGGGTGGTAAGCTTGCCGGTGATGCAGGTGCAGGAGATATCCTTCTTCTCGATGTAACACCACTTACACTTTCAATTGAGACAATGGGTGGTATTGCTACACACCTTATTGAGAGAAATACAACTATTCCTACACATAAGAGCCAGATATTCTCAACAGCTCAGGATAATCAGGATGCTGTTGATATCAATATCGTTCAGGGTGAGCGTGAGTTCGCAAAGGATAACAAGTCACTTGGTAGATTCCGTCTTGATGGTATCGCACCTGCTCGTAGAGGTGTTCCTCAGATCGAGGTTTCATTCGATATCGATGCTAACGGTATTGTTAACGTTTCAGCTAAGGATCTTGGTACAGGTCGTGAGCAGCACATCACTATCACATCAGGAACATCACTTTCAGATGATGATATCGAGAGAGCTATGAAGGAAGCTGCTGAGTACGAGGAGCAGGATAAGAAGCGTAAGGAAGGCGTAGAAGTACGTAATGACGCTGATGCAATCGTATTCCAGACAGAGAAGGCTCTTCAGGAGGTTGGAGATAAGCTTAATGGCGACGACAAGAAGAAGGTTGAGGATGATCTTGCATCACTCAAGACTATTCTTGAAGGAACTGATATAGAGAATCTTTCTGATTATGACATCGAGAAGCTTAAGGCTGGTAAGGAAACTCTTATGGCTTCAGCACAGCAGCTGTTTGAGAAGCTTTATGAGCAGAATGGTCCTGGAGCAAATGCAGGAACAGGCGCTGGTACACCAAATTTCAGCGATGACGATGTTGTTGACGGAGACTTTAAGGAAGTATAATCAGAAAAAAGGTGACTAAACTATGTCAGAAGAAAGAAGAGATTTATACGAGGTTCTTGGAGTTTCCAAGAATGCAAATGATAATGAATTAAAGAAAGCATATAGAGTTCTTGCTAAGAAATATCATCCGGATGCAAATCCGGGTGATAAAGAAGCAGAAGCTAAGTTCAAGGAAGCATCTGAGGCTTATGCTATTCTTTCTGATCCTGCAAACAGACAGAAGTACGATCAGTACGGTTTCGCTGCATTTGATCAGAATGGCGGTCCCGGAGATGGCGGATTTGGATTTGATTTTGCTGACATGGGTGATATATTTGGTGATATCTTCGGAGATATGTTTGGCGGCGGTTCTCGTTCGAGACAGTCAAGCGGACCTGTTAAGGGTGCTGATATAAGAACTACCGTACGTGTAACATTTGAAGAGGCTATCTTTGGTACTCAGACTGAGATAGAGCTTCCACTTAAGGATGAATGTCCTGTATGTAAGGGTAGTGGTGCTCAGCCTGGTCATGCACCTGAGAACTGTACTAAGTGTGGCGGTAAAGGACAGGTTGTTTATACTCAGCAGTCACTCTTTGGTATGGCAAGAACTGTTCAGACATGTCCTGATTGTACAGGTAGTGGTAAGATCATTAAGTATAAATGTTCTAACTGTGCCGGTTCAGGTTATGTTAAGAGTAAGAAAACTATTCAGATCAAGGTTCCTGCAGGAATTGATAATGGTCAGTCCATAAGACTTCGTCAGATGGGTGAGCCTGGAATCAATGGTGGTGAAAGAGGAGATCTGCTTGTAACTATTCTTGTAGACAGACATCCTACATTTACCAGACAGGGATATGATCTTTATTCAACAGAGTATATCTCATTTACTCAGGCAGCACTTGGTGGAAAGGTTCAGCTTACAACAATAGATGGTCCTTACAACCATGATATTGCTCCGGGTACACAGAATAATACAAAGGTAAAGATAAAAGGAAAGGGTGTTCCTACACTTAAGAACAAGTCTGTTCGTGGTGATCATTATGTTACACTTGTTGTTGAGGTTCCTGAGAATCTTACAGATGAGCAGAAGTCAATTCTTAATCAGTATGAGCATGCATCAGGTCCTGCTGTTAATCAGAGATCATCAACAGATTCAGCCGGTGATTTCTCATTTGGCGGACATAAGAAAAAGAAGTTTAGAAAATAATATATAATCTTTCCATTAAATCCCGGTTTGATTTTGGTCAGGCCGGGATTTTTGTGACACTTCTGTGACATATAAAATGCTATAGTTTATACATCATTAATTTAACCCTCTTATATAATGCATATGACACGGGGGCTGGCTTGAACAAGAGTTCGGGCTGGCCCTTGTTGTATTTTAAATAGTTTGTTATTATATTTACTGATATTTAATAAATAGTACCGTTATTTTAAGAAAGGCTTATTTATGATTTGGAAAAAATTCAGTATTGAAACCAGCACGGAAGTGGTTGATCTTTTATCAGATTTTTTAAGCGAGCTTGGAATTGAAGGTATCCAAATAGAGGATAATGTACCACTTACCGAGGATGAAATAAAACAGATGTTTGTTGATATTCCTCTTACTCTTGGTGAGGATGATGGATCGGCAAGAGTTTCCTGTTATCTGGATGATTCTTATGATGATAGTAAAATTGATGAGTTAAAAACCAGTGTTAAGGCTGAATTAGAGAGACTATCCCAGTTTCTTCCCGTAGGTGAAGGGGCTATAACAGTTGAAAGTACTACGGATGATTCGACCTGGAATGATAAATTCAAAGAAAACTTTAAGCCTGCAAGACTTTATGACGATATAGTTATTATGCCTGTTATAGACGATGAATCTGATGTGTATGATACTCTTAAAGCGTATAAAAATCTTGAGGGGTTTGAACTTAGGCCTGATGACAAGGTTGTTAGGATAAAGACTGTTACTGCATTTGGTACAGGTACACACGAAACAACCAGACTTTGTCTTGGACAGATCAAAAAGAATATAAGTAATTCCAAGTCCGTTTTTGATGTCGGATGCGGCAGTGGAATTCTATCAATAGCAGCATGCCTTATGGGTGCAGGTTATGTACATGGCCTGGACATAGACCCACAGGCTGTATACGCCAGTAAGATAAATGCTGAGTCAAGTGGCCTGGATTCAGACAGGATTGATTTTTCCTGCGGAAATCTCCTTGCAGATAATAGAATTGCAGAAAACTTTCTTTCACAGGATGATAATAGAGAGAAAATGGAAAAGGCAAGTCTTGGTTCAGGAATCGCATCTCCGATAAATCCTGATAATGCAGCAATGATGGTTGATATACAGCTAGGAGAATCAGATCCTATACCGGCAAGAAAGTATGATATAGTTGTTGCTAATATTCTTGCTGACGTAATCATTCCACTTTCAACCATAATTAGAACTTATATGACCGATGATGGAGTGTTTATCACATCCGGTATCAGCGAGAGTAAGGAGACTGCTGTTAAGGATGCGCTAATTCAGAACGGTTTTCAGATAGTGGATATAACACGTGAAAATGAATGGGTTTGTATCGTAGCAAAGTAAAAGAGTGAGTTTGCATTGTAGCAAAACATAACAGCTTGAAATTTGAATGGAGATTATTTATGCATAGGTTTTATGTTGATAATTGTTCAGAGGCGGATAAGATAATCAAGATAACCGGCGAGGATGTTAATCATATAGTAAATGTACTTAGACTTGGAATAGGCGACGAAATAACAGTCGGGGATGGTAGTTCACGTGATTATTTATGTCGTATCTCAGACTTTGATAAGGATAATCTTTCTTTTGTAGATGCTGAGATAATAGATATATTTGATAATAATGCTGAGCTCCCTGCTGATATATATCTTTTACAAGGAGTACCAAAGGGAGATAAGCTGGAAACAGTTATTCAAAAATGTGTTGAGCTTGGCGTATACTCGGTTATTCCTGTTATGATGGATAGAACTATCGTAAAGCTTGATGATAAGAAAAAGGATAAAAAGATAACGAGATATAATGCTATATCTGAATCAGCTGCAAAGCAGTCCAGAAGAGGTATAATTCCAAAGGTTATGGATTATATGTCAATGAAAGAAGCTATAGAGTATTCTAAATCAAACATTGATATAATTCTTTTTCCTTACGAATGTGCTGATGGAATGGATGAAAGTCGTAAGATAATTGAAGAGTTAAAGGATCGAGTACTTGAAAATAAAACAGATAAAAAGCTCAAAGTTGGAATATTTATAGGACCTGAAGGGGGTTTTTCCGAAACAGAGGCAAGCGAACTGGAAAAAATAGGTGCAAAAACCATGTCACTTGGTCATAGAATACTCAGGACTGAAACTGCAGGACTTGCAATTATGTCTGTTCTAAGCTTCAATCTTGATATATAATAAAATAATAATGGTCAGTATGTTCTTGAAAAAAGCGGATACTATGATGCCGAAAAACAGTGGCATTACTATGAATAGTAAAACTTACTATTAAGATTTACTGGATATTTAAGTAAAAATGTCGTATTATACCAACTGTATTTATTCAGAGGTATATACGACATTTTTATTTCGGTTTGATAAGACCACATTGAGATATACACTCACAAGAATTAAAAAGAAATGATATAAGTTATATAAAAGGATTTTGTTTGATGGAAGTATATTTTGATAATTCGGCAACCACAAGACCATATGATGAAGTGATAGACGCTGTCGTGAATGCTATGAAGACTGACTATGGCAATCCTTCATCTCTTCATTTAAAAGGACTTGATGCTGAACATTTAGTAAAAAAATCAACTGAATCAGTTTGTAAGGCTTTAAAATGTCTGCCGGATGAGGTTGTATTTACATCCGGTGGAACTGAGTCTAACAATATGGCTATTATTGGTTCTGTCCTTGCAAAGAAAAGGGCAGGCAAGCATATAGTGGTTTCGTCAGTTGAGCATGCATCTGTTTCAGCTGTAATGCAGTTTCTTATAAGAGAGGGCTGCGAAGTAACCTATATCCCAAGTGATGAAAAGGGTATAGTATCACCTGAAGCTTTTAAGGATGCGGTAAGAGATGACACTATTCTCGTTTCGTGTATGCATGTTAATAATGAAATCGGTTCTGTAATGCCTGTATCAGAAATAGCTAAGGCAGTAAAAGCAAAGAATCCAAATGTATACTTCCACGTTGATGCGATTCAGTCCTTTGGAAAAATCGAGGTTATTCCTAAAAAAATAGGTTGCGATCTGCTTAGTGTATCAGGACATAAAATTCATGGCCCTAAGGGCTCCGGTTTCCTTTATATAAAAAAAGGAACACTTATCCGACCTATCATTTACGGAGGCGGACAGCAGAA
>CACYJP010000126.1 GCA_902774725.1 uncultured Lachnospiraceae bacterium | reverse complement strand
TTCCATTTGCCAGAAGCTCATCTACAAGATTGCTGTAGAACTCAAGTCCCTTTGGATTAACCTCTCCATCGCCGGTAGGAATAATTCTCGCCCAGCTGATTGAGAATCTGTAATACTTTATACCAAGCTCCTTAAAAAGCTTTATATCATCCTTATATCTGTGATAATGATCACATGCAACATTTCCGTTCTCACTATGCTTTACCTTACCATCCATAGACGAACATACATCCCAGATATTAAGGCCCTTACCATCCTCATTATAAGCACCCTCTATCTGATAAGAAGCAGTAGCCGCTCCCCATATAAAATCCTTAGGAAAACTCATAACACCCTTCTCCTTTACCCATAAAACATCTAACTAACAAAATATATTTTCACCAGGTGATACATATTCTTAATTATTATAGCAAAACCTTTTCGGCAGATGCGACCGAAAAAACGACTTATTTTTTAAAATATTGACATCATTATGCCACTCATTATGACTGCAGTTCTTCCCACTCTGTATAGAGTTCTTCAAGCTTTGCTTCTGCTTCTTCTTTTTTCTTCGAGGTTTCAAGAAGGAGCGAAACATTGGTTCCATTAGCAGGGTCATTCATCGTTTCTTCCATCTCAGCGATTTCAGCCTCAGTTTTTTCAATAGCTGTCTCTACACGCTTAAGTGCATTGGCTCTTTTTCTTTCCTCTGCGTAGGAAGCCTTCTTCGCCTCATATTCAAGACGCGCTTCTGATTTTCCGGAAGTTTCAGAAGAAGTCGAGACACTGATGTTGGCACCATCACTAAGCTCACCATGCTGAACACGGAATAGCTCATCTCTTTTTTCTTCGTAATAGTCGTAATTACCCTTATAGTTTGTAAGCACTTTCTCACGAAGCTCAAGGATTCTTGTAGCAGTTTTATTTATAAAATATCTGTCATGACTTACATAGAAAACTGTACCTGTATAGTCCCTCAGAGCACTCTCCAGGATCTCCTTTGAAGGAATATCCAGATGGTTAGTCGGCTCATCGAGAATAAGTAGATTCGCAGGCGAAAGCATAAGCTTTGCAAGTGACAGTCTTCCTCTTTCCCCACCCGAGAGATCCTTTATCATTTTAAATACATCCTCTCCGGTAAAGAGAAATGCAGCAAGTACATTTCTGATACGAGTATTATTCATATCAGGAAATGAATCCGACATCTCATCAAAGATTGTTTTATTAACATCCAGATCATGATGCTCCTGGTCAAAATAGCCTATTCTGACTCTGGAGCCAAGTGAAACCGTTCCCGCATCCTTTGCAAGCTTCCTTGCAACAAGCTTAAGGATAGTAGTTTTGCCCGTTCCATTTCCTCCAATAAGTGCAACATGCTCTCCACGTTTTATATCGATATCCAGATTCTCAAAAAGCAGATTATCGCCATATGCCTTTTTAAGCCCCTCTACCATGAGAACATCCTCTCCGGACTCGCATACCGGCTCAAGCTTAAGCCTCATATCTGAACGTTCCTCAGTAGGCTTATCAAGGCGTTCGATTTTATCCAGCTTCTTCTCACGGCTCTCAGCTCTTTTTATGGACTTCTCACGATTGAACTGCTTTAGCTTTGTTATTACAGCCTCCTCATGAGCTATTTCATCCTGCTGCTTCAGATATGCATTCATCAGGGCCTGACGACGTTTTTCCTTTTCCTCACTATAGTAGGAATAGCTGCCGTTATAGACCTGTGAAACGCCCTGATCTATCTCTATTATTTTATTCGTTATCTTATCTATGAAGTACCTGTCGTGGCTTACAACTATAACCGCTCCGGGATAAGATGCAAGATACCCTTCAAGCCATCTGATCGAATCCATATCCAGATGGTTCGTCGGCTCATCAAGTATGACTATATCAGGATGACTAAGCAGTAGACGTCCGAGTGCAACTCTCATCTTCTGTCCTCCTGACAAGCTTGCTATCGGTCTGTCATAATCCTCTTTACCAAATCCGAGACCTGCTATAACTCCGGTTATCTCGCTTTCATATGCATAACCGTTTTCCCTGTCATACTGAGTCGTAAGTCTGTTATAGGCTTCAAGGATCGGAGCGAGCTCCTCCTCACTCTTTCCCTCCATTTCCTTTTCCAGCTCTCTTATACGAGTCTCCATCTCAAGGATGTACTTCTTCGCCTCCTGCATCGCACCATAAATAGTGTTATCCAGCTCAGTATCCTGAGTCTGCGCCAGATACCCTGTTCTTATATCGCGGGAGATAACCACATTTCCGCTGTCCGCTTCCTCTGCTCCCAGAATAACGCGAAGAAGTGTGGTCTTGCCGGCACCATTTATTCCGACAATCGCACACTTATCCTGCTTTTCTATATGAAAGTTTATATCCTTCAGCACCACTGTCTCGCCGAAGCTCTTACTTATATTCTGACATGCTAGTATCATATAATGCTCTTATTTATTTCCTCCATATCCCGTTTCAGCTGCTTATACATTATCACACACATTATCACATATGTCACTGCATAACCGGCAAGACTACTGATGAGCGCCTCCGGGAGACGCTGAAGCTGCCACAAAACCATTGTTATTCCGACAAACACCGCACATGTGACCACAAAGTAGATAACAGCCTGTATAATAAATCCTACTCTTTCCAGATCAAAGACAAATGTCATAAAGCTGAAGCTGAAGCCTATCAGACCATAAAGCACGATATTCACGTAAGCAGCCATTACCGGTGAAGGAAAATGCTCCAGGAAAAACGGCGATATAGATGTAAATCCTTTATGTCCGGAGCCATTCACACATAAATCGATTATTAAGTTTACCATGAGTCCCGAGAAGGCAGAAATCACAAAACTGAGTGCCCCTCTTTTTAAATATTCCTTCATAATCAGTCCTTGTATATTTATGATGCCGGATTGTCCTTTACCAGAAGCTCCTTGATCCTTGCGATATTACGTCTCGAAACATAAGTTTCATAACCGTTTTTCATAGTTATCTTGATAGTACCGGTCACGCTCATATCAAGACTCTTTATCCTTCTGTAATTAACTATCTCCGACCTGGATATCCTGACAAAGGTTTTCTTTGCCAGTCCTTCCTCCAGTTCATAGAGCTTCATTCCAACTGAGTATTTACCACTCGCTCCGAGCGCCATAACCTTCTGCCCTTCCGAATAGAAGGATACTATTTCAGACGGAGCAACCTTACATCTGTTGCCTCTTTCATCTACGGCAGCTATAGTCTCATCAAAGATCTCATGAAGCTCTCTGACAACACTCTTCACCTCGTCGTTTAGTTCCTCATTACAGACATGGAGTTCTATTTGTTTGTATCTTTTATCTATATCCGGTTTGATTATCATATCGTCCTCTTGATTAATAAATGATCACTCGAATTATTAAACACTCAGCAAACACGATATGATTATAGATTATTTACGAACCAACTGCAATTATCATTTAAGCCAGGTCAGCTCTCATCTTTGACTTAAATAGTACAGACGAAAGGATTGTAAGTACCAAAGCCGAAACAACAACTATTATCATAGGTATAACAAAACTATCCTTACTGAAATCCATATCTATTGCAGACCTGATTGCCTTTGTAGCATAGAATATCGGTGTACTCTTGCAGATACTACCCATAACACCGCCTGCAGCTTCAGCATCAAACCATATACCTCCAAAGAAGCCGGCAAGCGATATAATGATCGAGCACATACCCGGAGCAGCCTTCTCACTGAAAAGAGTACCAAAGATAAGTCCTATTGCAACAAAGAATAATGCCGCAGGTATAGCCACTACGATCGTTATGAGAAGTCCGGCTATGCTCAGCTTATAATCAACAATAATTGATACGATAAATGCAGCAATTATAGATATAATAGTCTGAACAAATGAAATGATCATACTTGGAAGTATATATCCATTTGCAAACTCACGGCTCTTCATAGGTGATGCGAAAAGTCTCGTAAGGAAAGAACCATTTCTGTCAGTTGCTACATTTAGTGCTGTAAAAAGCATAACAAATGACTGACCGAACACAACTATTCCACCTTCAAGATTATCTATTCTGAAAGTTGTAATTCCCTCCTTAGGTATACTTGAGTTAACGATAGTCATAAGCACAAGCATAACCAGAGGAAATGCTACGCAAAATATATAACTAAGCGGATCTCTTAACATCTCTAAAAGATTTCTTTTTGTAAATGTAATAGTTCTATTCATCTCTACTATCCTCCATATCTATAATCAGACCGTTTTTTCAGTAATTGATACGAATACTTCCTCAAGGCCCTTCTTTCCTGTTCTCTCTTCGAGTTCCTGAAGCGTTCCGAGTTCAACCATTTTTCCTTTGATCATTACTCCGATTCTGTCAGCCAGAGCTTCAGCTTCCTCCATGTAATGAGTTGTCAGGATAATTGTCATCCTTGTTCTGAGCTTTTCTATCTCCTTCCAGAGCTCGCGCCTTGCTATAACATCAAGTCCGAGCGTCGGCTCATCCAGGAAAAGCACCTTCGGGTCTCCTATAACTGCCATAGCTATGGATAGTCTCCTCTGCCATCCACCCGAAAGCTGCTTTGCTTTCTTTTTTCTGACTTCATTTAGACTAAAGTCTTCAATTACCTTCTCAACATTACTTCTATCTACACCATATATATCTGCCATAAACTTAAGATTTTCTTCTACCGTAAGCTTACCCGCAACAGCAGTATCCTGAGTCGAGATTCCAACGACCTTCTTAACCTTATCAGAATCTTTTATTACATCCGCATCATATACCTTTGCAGTTCCCTCAGTTGGCTTTGACAGGCAAGTGAGCATCCTTATAGTTGTTGTCTTTCCGGCACCATTTATTCCAAGCAGTGCAAAAAGCTCGCCCTCCTTAATCGAAAGCTCCAGTCCATCCACTGCTGTGTTATCCTTATATCTCTTTGTCAGTCCTTTTGTCTCAATAACATTTTTCATAATAAGACCTGCCTTTCATATCATTTGTTTCTCACTGAACACACCATATACCTTCTGTTTTCAAAAATAAACAAATCTTATATGAACGGTAGATATCGACATATGAACGGTAAAAAAAACAGCAGAGGCTAACCTCTGCTGTAGTTTAAACTCCTGCTGTTATCTTCATATTCTTGTCTCTGAATATAACAAATGTTTTTTTAATTATTTTTATAAATGTATAAATCGCATAACCGATAGCCACTCCGGCAGTGTGCAAAAGCAGCTCGTCTATATCCGACGTCATCGAACCAAACGGAAGCTGACAGCATTCTATAACAAGTGCGATCACAGCACCTGCACCGACAACCTTCCAGAAGGAGTTCATATCCTTTTCTATAAGAGGTATTATCATTCCGGTCGGAATAAACATAATAATGTTTGCTATTAGATTCATTAAAAAATCTTTCGATATACTATGATCAAACATATGTACTAAAGGCAGCAGGTTTACCCTGAATGGATATATCGAATTAAAATCAAAAACAAGCGGCTGCACTGCACCGTTCTTGAGCGCCATCGGGTAGAAGGCAAATCGGATAATAACTGCCAGATTTAAATACATAAGGATAAGCTGTGCTTCTTTTTTCCAGTCAATCCCTCTATCCATTATCCAATGAAAAATCCTACATCCAAACCATACAACTGCCAAAAAGATTTCCCCAAAAGCAAATGGAATCTCGATCATAATTTACCTCTAAAACATATATAAAACGTATCGCCCGGATTTAGGCGACCAGTCATTATATAAAATACAGTCAAATAATGCAAGCTATTTTTTTCTGATTAGATCCAGCACATTTATCTATAAATGGCAAGACATCGTCCACACGGTGAGTAGCCCTGTTGTTTTAAATCACTGAGGGTACTCTCGCACTCCAGCTTGTTATGCTCAGCCATATCCTTCACACTTCTGCAATCAGGTAAATGTATCTTCTTCGTGTTGGTATTCAGTATATATGTTCTTGTCTGTTTCTCATATTCTGATTCATTTCCAGTACTCTGTGTTGTTTCTTCTGAAACTATTGCTTCTGTTATCTGTGACTCTGTGGTTTCAGTTGTAGTCTCCTCGGTTGTAGTAACATCTTCTGCCAGATGACTATCTCCGGTAGCATAGTCTATTACTACATGAGGCTGGACATTATAGCAGAACACATTGAAGCATATCCCTTTTCCTTCATCCTCAACAGACCAGGCTTCCATCTGTACACCTGTTACAAGAAGGTTATCTCCTTCAAAAAAAGGTGTCACTCTGTAAAGCACATGACTTTCTTCATTTGCCCTGACATAATCCAGAACTCTTAGTTCAAAAATACTCATCGTCTCCTGATTCAGGTACCTTGTACCTGTGATGAGATTCTTTTCATTTGCATTTTCACCTGCAAGACTGAATGCTATCAGATGGGAACGGTTATAGAGATATCTGTCCTTAATGACATCCGGATACTTAACCGTATGCCATCCTGAAGGCCGAATATCACCTATCTCGCCTCGTTCCTCCGTAGGCATTAGCTCCTTACATATATTTGCGTACGCTACTCCACAGCGTCCTTTTGAATCAAGAGGGCTGTAC
>CACYJP010000125.1 GCA_902774725.1 uncultured Lachnospiraceae bacterium | reverse complement strand
CCCAGCCCCTGAAGATCATCAGCTCTGAGCCCATTTTTCAAAAGGACACTGTACGCAAGTCCCTTATGAGTTGTATAAAGTGATATGAATATATGTCTGACATCGACATAATCACATTTTAGTCTCTCAGCAAGCTCCTTCGCCCCTTTAAGGACGAGCTTTGCTGTTACTGACATATTATTTTTCATCATCTATAGCCTTACCTATATCATGTCTCATGTACTTGTTTTCGAAGTCGATAAGCTCAGTTGCTGCATATGCATTGGCTCTGGCCTGCTTAAGGTTATCACCAAGTGCTGTAACACCAAGTACACGACCTCCGTTTGTAACTATCTTCTTCTCACCATTTTCGCCATCAGCAAACTTAGTTCCTGAATGGAAAACATAGTAACCTTCTTTTTCCTTAAATGCATCAAGGCCCTTTATCTCAAAGCCCTTCTTATATGAAACCGGATAACCGTCAGAAGCAAGCATAACGCATACTGCCGCATTATCCTCAAACTGAAGATCGATCTTATCAAGTGTTCCGTCAGCGCAGGCTTCCATAACCTCAACTATATCATTCTTAAGTCTAGGAATGACAACCTGAGCTTCAGGGTCTCCGAATCTCGCATTGAACTCGAGAACTCTCGGTCCCTTTTCGGTAAGCATCAGTCCGCAGAAAAGAACTCCCTTGAACTCTCTTCCCTCTGCAGCCATAGCATCAATTGTTCTCTGATATACATTTTCCTCACAGAACTTTGCTATCTCATCTGTATAGAAAGGACTTGGTGAAAATGTACCCATGCCGCCTGTGTTAAGACCTGTATCTCCGTCACCGGCACGCTTATGATCCTGTGCAGATGTCATAGGAAGAATTGTTTTTCCATCAGAGAAGCAGAGAACCGACACCTCACGTCCGGTCATAAACTCTTCAATTACTACCTTGTTTCCTGCCTCACCAAACTTCTTATCAACCATTATCTCCTGAATTCCGGCCTTTGCCTCCTCAAGAGTCTGACATATAAGCACACCCTTTCCAAGAGCAAGTCCATCAGCCTTAAGAACATATGGAGCTTCCTGAGTCTCAAGATAAGCAAGTGCAGCATCAGCATCCTCAAAGGTTTCATAAGCTGCTGAAGGGATGTTATACTTCTTCATCAGATCCTTAGAAAATGCTTTTGAAGCTTCGATAATCGCAGCATTCTTTCTTGGTCCGAAGGTCTTGATTCCTGCATCGAGGAAAGCATCAGCCACTCCGGCTGCTAAAGGATCATCGGGTGCAACTATTACAAAGTCTACATCCTTTTCCTTTGCGAATGCTACAAGTGAATCAGCATCCATTACAGATATATCTACACACTCGGCAAGCTCAGCTATTCCCGCATTTCCAGGTGCTGCATATAGCTTGTCACATTTTGGACTCTTGGCAACTGCCCACGCAATAGCGTGCTCACGGCCGCCTCCGCCGACTATCATTATTTTCATATCCAACATTCTCCTTATTTATCTATTCAGGTGCCGCCAGTCACACTTACCTACATCAAACGACACGCCACCGTCCAAATCAGTTACTATGCTCCTCAGGCTTTGTATAAACAACCTTTCCGTTTGCTATCATATCTATAGCCTCAGGCATTATCTTCCACTCAGCCTCTTCCATAATTCTCTTCTGAAGAGTTTCAGGTGTATCTCCATCCTGAACATATACGGCCTTCTGGATTATGATAGGACCGGTATCAGTACCTGCATCAACAAAGTGAACCGTTGCTCCTGACACCTTCACTCCTCTTTCAAGGGCCGCCTTATGAACCTTGAGACCATAATAACCCTTTCCGCAGAAGGACGGAATAAGCGAAGGATGTATATTTATGATACGTCCCTCGTATTTCTTGATCACAATTTCAGGAATTACAACAAGGAAACCGGCAAGTACTACCAGATCAGGACTGAAGCTGTCTATTGCCTCGAGAAGTCCGTTATTAAAGGAAGCTCTATCCGGAAAATCCTTCGGAGCAACAACCATGCTCTTGATACCGGCCTTTTCGGCTCTTTCAAGAGAATATACTCCATAGTTATTACTTATAACACCGACTATTTCAGCGTTAGTTATCGTTTTATTATTTACACCATCTATTATAGCCTGAAAATTGGTTCCGCCACCGGAAACCATAACAAGTACTCTTAGCATAAGATGACTCCCTTTTCTCCTTTAACTATATCTCCAATGATAAGAGCATCGTCACCGGCTGACTTAGCAGCAGCTACAACCTTATCAGCATCTGCACTGTTCACAGCAAGCATCATACCGATACCCATGTTGTATGTATTGTACATAACATGCTCATCTACATCTCCCTCTTTAGCCATAAGCTTAAAGATAGGAGGTACATCATATGAATTCTTATTAATTCTTGCAAGTGCTCCATCAGGAAGCATTCTAGGAATATTCTCATAGAAGCCACCACCTGTTATATGGCTGGCACCCTTTACTCTGACTCCTGCATCCTTAATAGCCTTGAGAGCCTTTACATAGATACGTGTAGGTGTAAGAAGTGTCTCTCCTACTGTGGCACCAAGCTCATCTACATATCTGTTAAGATCAGCCTCTGTCGTTCCAAAGATCTTTCTTACAAGTGAAAATCCATTTGAATGAACTCCGCTTGATTTGATTCCGACAATCACATCACCCTCAGCTATATCAGCTCCGGTTATAAGATCTTTTTCATCAACTACTCCAACTGCAAAGCCTGCGAGATCATACTCATCCTCCGGCATAAGTCCCGGATGCTCTGCTGTTTCACCACCGATAAGTGTTGCTCCTGACTGAAGACAGCCCTCAGCTACACCACTTACGATAGTTGCTATTTTTTCAGGAATATTCTTTCCACACGCTATATAATCAAGGAAGAAAAGCGGCTCAGCACCTGCACAGGCTATGTCATTTACACACATAGCAACGCAGTCAATTCCCACTGTATCATGCTTATCAAGAACAAATGCAAGCTTTATTTTTGTTCCAACTCCGTCTGTTCCGGAAACAAGCGTAGGCTTTTCCATTCCCATGAAACCACTCATTGAAAAAGCACCTGAAAAGCCACCTAAACCGCCTAACACCTCCGGTCTTACAGTTGCCTTCACATGCTCCTTCATAAGCTCGACTGACTTGTAGCCTGCCTCGATATCAACACCTGAATTTTTGTAATCCATTATCTTTCCTCCTGATTTTGCAAACTAGAATGTATTTGAATTCTACATTCATGCGACATATGAATTGCTCTTGACCAATATATTTTCAAGCAATCCTTGATTATTATAAGTTATCTTAAATGTTTTGTAAACGAATAGTTATAGTGTTATAATGAGAGTAGCTTTTATGTTACGGATTATTTGTTTTGGGGTAGAAAAATAAAGGGGTGATTACTTGATAGATCTAAACAGACCTACTATCGGTTTTTTAACGTGTCATTTAGACAACGATTATGCCTTTGAGATATGTAAAGGCGTCGAATATGCGGCTGAGGAAGCCGATGTAAACTTAGTTATTATGCCGGGAATGTTCCTCAACGCTTCTTATAACGATCCAATCAACGCAAAGTATGATTATCAGTACAATTCCATCTTTCACTATGCAACAAAAAAATCACTTGATGCGCTGATTATTTCCATCGGTTCAATAGGCAGCTTTCTTTCGGTAAATGATAAGAAAACATTTATCGATAGTTTTGATATGCCTATAATCACTATTGAAGCCGAGATCCCCGGATATCCTTACCTCTATACAGAGAGCCGAACCGGAATGAGTGAGGCTATAAGGCATCTGATCATAGATCATGGAAAAACCAAAATCGGTTTTGTCAGCGGCAGACTTGAAAATGCTGACGCACTCGAAAGATTCAATGTATATAAGGAAATCCTTGCGGAGAATGGAATACCTTACGAAGAGAAACGAGTTGCGTACGGAAACTTTTCAGAATTTACAGAGGATATCGTTGACGAGCTATTAAACAACAACCCTGATCTTGAAGCAATTGTTTTTGCCAACGATACAATGGCAATAGGCGGTTATAAATCCGTCAAGAAAAGAGGCCTTGTAGTTGGAAAGGATATTCTAATAGTAGGATATGATAATTCCCCATGCGCTCTTGAGCTTTCGCCACAGCTTACAACTGTTGACAATAACATAATGGATCTCGGTTATAATTCCGTATATCAGGCTCTGGAGATACTTAAAACCGGCAAAAATTCTACCTCACTATTAAAATCCCGACTCGTAAAAAGACTTTCCTGCGGATGCAATCCTTCACACAATTCTGAAGTAATTGATGATATTAATAACAACCTATCAAGCTATACATCAGACGATGTGATTCGTCTTTTTAAAGAAAACTATATAGAACAGCATTCAAATAATTTCTATTCAAAGGACTTGTTCGCTGTACTTGACCCTTATTTAAAGATATTTATTGATGTTTTATTTGACGATAAAGACTTTGACAACGATGAGCTTAAGACTAAAACCGAAAAGCTCATGGAAAACAGCATAATCAAATACTACTATTCTCATAGCAAAATGACGTATTTGATAAATACACTTTCAAACTTCCTGCTGAATCTCAACATTCCGAACGAGAGACATTTCAAGCTGGAGGCTATGTTCAACGCTGTTCTCTCCTTCCTCTCATTCTACATTTCCAAGGAATATGTAACTGAGGTTAAGAGCAACAAGGAAAAGGTATGGCAGTCAATGAGAATGACCAGAGATACTCTGCTTAATTCTACTGATGACAGAGCATGCTACACTCTTATCGCAGAAAACCTATATAATCACTGTGGTTTCCAGAGTGCATTCCTTTATTTATATGATGAGCTTCCTGTACTGAAAAACGACGGCTTGTGGCGTATTCCGAAATACATCCACCTGCAGGCCTTCGTAAAGGATGGAGTTCCTGTATACCTGAGCGAAGAACAGAGGATTCTGCCTTCATATATGATATTTAATCACAAATATACTCCAAATGACAGACGTCACACTATGGTACTGACACCTCTGCTCACAAATGAAGTACAGCACGGTCTGCTGCTATGCGAAACCGATCTGTCAAACTTCAACAGAATATACTCAACCTCTATCCAGCTTGGAACATCACTCAAATTCCTATCACTTATGAAACAGGAAATGGCCATTCAGGATAGACTTGAACAGACTATGAATGAGATACGCGATAAAAACGATCAGCTAAATGCTATCTCAGTCACTGATGAGCTGACAGGACTATATAATCGTAGGGGATATTTCGAAACAGTACAAATCGCTAAGCAAAGAAAAGAATTTTCCGGAAAGAATGGTCTTATCGGATATATCGATATGGACAACCTGAAGCAGGTAAATGACCAGTTCGGACATAAGGACGGAGACTTTGCACTGATAAGTATTTCAAACACCTTGAGAAAGAGCTTTCCAAGGGGAACAATAATAGCAAGAATAGGTGGTGATGAATTTGCCATCTTCACTCCTGATATGACAGGACATACCATCGAAGAAATAACAAACAGCTTAAAGACCTGCCAGGAAAGAGTAAACGAACAGTCCGGCAAGCCTTATTATATAGAGTTCAGTATCGGTCTAAGGTCTATCATCTGTAACAACATCCTTGATATTGAAGCAGAGATGAGTGATGCAGACAAGGAGCTCTATAAAGCTAAACAAAATAAAAGGAAGATAGTTGCTAAGCAACCATCTCCTCAAAACGCTCATAGATCTCAGGAAAACTCTTCTTCAGATTGAGCGGTTTAAATTCAGAATCCAGAAATGCATGAGCTGTTTCAGCCCTATGAAGCAGCTCATCTGTTCCTGAACGGAATATCTCATATTTGAGCATAAACCTTACCGACGTCAGCTTTGTGATCGTCGGTTTTATTTCTATTATATCCCCGTAGGTTATTGACTTTATATAATAGTCATGCAGTTCAAGAACCGGAATAATTATCCCCATCTCTTCAAGCTTTTCATAAGATAGACCTATTTGATCCATAAGATGAAGTCTTGCCTCCTCAAGATATCTGGCATAGTTCGAGTGATGAACTACATGCATCTGATCTGTTTCATAATAATTGATAACTCTAGTATATGATTCAGTCTCTTTCATTTTTATCTACCACCTCATTTGATCTGTCCATTATTTCTATATCAAGGCCTTTCTTACTATCCTGATCTATTTTAACCGCTGTTCTATCAGGACTGATCGGAGGTCTTGCTGATTCTGTCTTAAGCTCAGCCTCTTTGCTTTCACTAAGTTCAAGGCGCATCTGCAGCTTCTCTTCTCTCTCCTTAGCCATAGCCTTCTCGCGTTCCTTATAAAGCTCTAAAGAAAGAAGCTCGCTAAGCTCAAGTATCTGAGCATATCTGTCGCTTGCCTTGAGACTGTTCAGGTTGCTCATAAGCTCTGCTCTGTTTTCAGATATATCCTCTATCTTCTGTCTGAGCGTGCTTCTCATTCTGGCATATTCCTGCTCGATCTTCTCGTAGGAATCAGCTACCAGATGATCAACCTCGGTAAGCATCTCGTCAGTATATATAAGTGAAGCCGCATATATATCAGAAGCTGTTCTGAGCGATTCCTTTTCATCCATAGACAGATCATCTGACCTGAATGCAGGCGGCTC
>CACYJP010000124.1 GCA_902774725.1 uncultured Lachnospiraceae bacterium | reverse complement strand
TCAGTCTGTGCACGTCAACTATTGAAAGCGCCGTATACCGAACGGTACGTACGGTGCTGTGAGAGGACGGCGGCTAGTCACCGCCTCCTACTCGATTATTTTCTTATGTTTTTGGTTTGTTTTATTATGTTATTTTGCTACAATATCTAGTATTTTGAAAAAAAGTCACACAACATATTGACATTTTCTTATTTTGTGTTAGTATCTTATATACCAGCCGATTTAAGGGCTAAAAGAACGGATAAAATAATAAGAAAATATTAAAAGGATGGGGAGGTTTTATAATGTACCGTGTATTAAAAAGAGACGGAGGAACAGTTGATTTTGATGTATCAAAAATCAGTGCAGCAATAGAGAAAGCTTTTGTGGGATGTGAGAAGCAGTATCATCCAACAGTTATCGATATGCTGGCCCTTCGTGTTACCAGTGATTTTGAAGGAAAGATAAAGGATGAAGTTATATCTGTGGAGGATATCCAGGATAGTGTTGAGAAGGTCCTTTCTGAAGCAGGATATGCAGATGTCGCTAAGGCATACATCCTCTATCGTAAACAGCGTGAGAAGATACGTAATGTCAAGAGCGCTATGCTCAACTATAAGGATATAGTTGATAATTACCTTCAGATAAATGACTGGAGAGTTAAGGAGAATTCAACGGTTACATATAGTGTTGGTGGACTTATCCTTTCAAACTCAGGAGCTATCACAGCTAACTACTGGCTCAGTGAGATATATGATCAGGAAATCGCTGATGCACATAGAAGTGCAGCAATTCACATCCATGACCTCAGTATGCTTACAGGATACTGCGCAGGATGGTCACTGAAGCAGCTTATCCAGGAAGGTCTTGGTGGAGTTATGGGAAAGATCACATCTGCACCTGCAGGACATCTTTCGACACTCTGTAATCAGATGGTTAACTTCCTTGGTATCATGCAGAATGAGTGGGCAGGAGCTCAGGCATTTTCATCATTTGATACATATCTTGCACCTTTTGTAAAGATTGATAATCTTACACAGAAGGAAGTTAAGCAGTGCATCCAGTCCTTCATCTTTGGTGTTAACACACCTTCAAGATGGGGTACTCAGTCACCTTTCACAAACATAACTCTTGACTGGACAGTTCCAAGAGATATGAGAGAGGAGCAGTGCTGGGTAGGCGGTAAGCAGGTTGACTTTACTTATGGCGAGTGCCAGAAGGAAATGGATATGGTCAACAAGGCATTCATCGAGATAATGATCGAGGGTGATGCTAATGGTCGTGGATTCCAGTATCCTATCCCTACATATTCAATTACAAAGGACTTCAACTGGGATGAGACAGAGAACAACAAGCTTCTCTTCGAGATGACATCCAAGTACGGAACTCCTTATTTCTCAAACTATATAAATTCAGACATGGAGCCAAGTGATGTACGTTCTATGTGCTGCCGTCTTAGACTTGACCTTCGTGAGCTTCGTAAGAAGTCAGGTGGTTTCTTCGGAAGTGGAGAGTCAACAGGATCAGTTGGTGTTGTTACCATCAACCTTCCTCGTATAGCTTATCTTGCAGCTGATGAGGCAGACTTCTATAAGAGACTTGATCACCTTATGGATATTGCAGCAAGATCGCTTAAGACAAAGAGAACAGTTATCACAAAGCTTCTTGATTCAGGACTTTATCCTTATACAAAGAGATACCTTGGTACATTTAATAACCACTTCTCAACTATCGGTCTTATCGGTATGAACGAGGTTGGTCTTAATGCTAAATGGCTTCACAAGGATCTTACAAATGTTGAGACTCAGAAGTTTGCTGCAGATGTTCTTAATCATATGAGAGAGAAGCTCAGCGATTATCAGGAAATGTATGGAGACCTCTACAACCTTGAGGCTACACCTGCTGAGTCAACAACATATAGATTTGCTAAGCATGATAAGGAGCAGTATCCTGATATAATCACTGCAAATGAGAATGGTACACCTTACTATACTAACTCATCTCATCTGCCTGTTGGATACACAGAGGATATCTTCTCAGCACTTGATGTACAGGATAATCTTCAGACACTTTATACATCAGGAACTGTATTCCATTCATTCCTCGGCGAGAAGCTTCCAGACTGGAAGTCAGCTGCTACACTCGTTCGTAAGATAGCTGAGAACTACAGACTTCCTTACTATACATTGTCTCCTACATATTCAGTATGTAAGAATCATGGATATATAACAGGTGAGGTTTATGTATGTCCTGACTGTGGAGAGAAGACTGAGGTTTACAGCCGAATAACAGGTTATTATCGTCCAATCCAGAACTGGAATGATGGTAAGACTCAGGAGTATATGGATCGTAAGGAATACGATATCATGGTAAGTAAGCTTACACATGAGGGTCCTCAGAAGTCAAAATTCGATGAGCCTGTAGCTGAAGAAGCTGCTGCAAATGCAGCACAGCCTGAGACTGTAAAGGGTGATGTTGAAAAGGTTTCAGCAGGATCAGTAGCATCTGATAAGCCGGTTATGTATGTAAAGGATCATTGTCCTAAGTGCAAGGGCGCTGAGCAGAGATTCAAGCTTGCAAAGGTTGACTACAGCGAGGTTAACTGTTCAGAGAACATGGATATCGCAAGAGAGCTGAATATTCAGCAGACACCTACAATCATAGATCCTGATGGAACAAGATATGTCGGCGACAATGCTGCTGCAGAGTGGCTGAAGGCACATCAGGCATAAGGGGAGACTATGTACGATATAATTGTAGTTGGCGGTGGTCCCGCAGGACTTACGGCAGCCATATACGGACTAAGAAACGGAAAGTCGGTTTTCGTTATTGAGAAGTCGGTCTTTGGTGGACAGATAGTAAACTCTCCGAAGGTTGAGAATATTCCGGGCTTTGACAGTATAAGCGGTGACGAGTTTGGCGACAAGCTGCTCGAGCAGGCTATGGGACAGGGCGCAGAGGTTACCCTGGAGAGTGTAACTAAGGTCGAGAAGGTTGCAGCATTAGATGGCGGAGAAACATTTGTAGTTAAGACTGAAGAGGGTGGCGAGTACGAAGGACGTACGGTAATCCTTGCGACAGGTACTACTCACAGAGTCCTTGGACTGGACGGAGAGGAGGAGCTTATCGGAAATGGTATCAGCTTCTGTGCAGTCTGTGATGGAGATTTCTATAGAGATAAAGAGGTTGTAATGATAGGCGGAGGAAATTCAGCCTTCGTTGAGTCAGCACTTCTTGTAAATATAGTAAGTAAGCTCACGATTCTTCAGGATATGCCTTTCTTTACGGCAGATCAGAAGCTTCAGGATCAGGTAATCGGTACCGGAAGAGTTGAGACTCATGTCGGAACCAAGATACTTGCATACGAGGTCACTGATGGTCCTGAGAAGCAGATAACCGGAGTACGTTACGAGGAAAATGGAGAAGAAAAAATCGCTAAGTGTGATGGAGTTTTCCTTGCTGTTGGACTGGTTCCCGAGAATGATGCATTTGCGGAGCTTGCAGACCTCGATGAGAGGGGCTATTTCGTTCCGGATAATATATGTCATACCAAAACCCCGGGTATCTTTGTAGCAGGCGATTGCTGTACCAAGACACTTCGTCAGGTTGCAACAGCTTGCTCGGACGGAGCATATGCAGCTATCGCGGCATGCGACTACATAAAATAGTAATTGAAAATGAAATAAGAAAGTACAAAGGGACGGTTCTATGTGTATAATAGAATCGTCCTTTAATGTTTTACAGAACTATAAAAGTACTATTAGTTCTTACGAAATTCTTACAGCAATCTTAGAGATTTCTTCTATTTGCCGGAATGAGGGGGTTGTCGATTGACAATGATTCTTTGAGATGTTAATCTTTGTCGGTTCGAAGGAAAGACGGACCTAAAAACAGTTGATTAATTATACCCGGAAAAAAGATAAAAAAAGGTGAGTAAGTAAAGTAAGGAAATAGTAAGAAAGGAAGTATTTATGTTTATAAGAAGAGTTGTTGGCGGTATTTTAATAGCAGGTCTTCTTCTGGGAATGACAGGGTGCGGTGACTCAGGAAAAAACGATGCAAATGTTTCTGCTGAGTCTGTTTATGAAAAGGTCTTAAGTGAGGATATCTCCGGTTGTATCTATCGAGAGAATCCAAACTTTTCTGAGATAAAGGGTATTGGTGATTTTACAGTTGTTGGAGATAATGTCTATTATTACCAGTTCGATAATGCGTCTGACACAGATGGAGAGGATGCAAAGCTTTATAAGATGGATATGGATGGCAAATCCGAATTTCTTGGTGATATAGATATCGGAGATAATGAATATATTTCAATGATGGTTCCATCAGCTGAGTGTCAATGTGGTGTTATTGTTACAGATGATAATTCATATAGATTTCTGGACTATAATGGGCAAGGTATATTGGAATATCCGGATGTGTCTGAATTATTTAAAGGCGATTCTGATATTGTTCTTGAGGTGTATTCCGCAGGCATCGGCACAGTGGTAGTCACTGATAAAAGAATTATTCTGTATGATTTGGACTTTGTTAAAAACAAAGAGATAGAGAACAAGCTTTGCTGTTCCTGTCTTGATAAAAACGGAAATATAGTAGTGGCTCATAATTCAAAACCTGAAGGCTTATATGAGAATGATTCAGTAACGACTGAGATATCAGTTTATGACTGTAGAAATCTCGAGCTGATCAACACCTATGCGGCAAAAATCGGAGATGTAACAGACATATCTGCGGGATCAGGAGATAATGATCTATACATCTATGCAGGTGATATATATGGACTAAGCTATTCAGACAAAACAGAAACCAAGCTGGTAAGTATCGATGAATCAGGTATAGTCCCTATGGAGTGTCAAGGCTTAGAGCTTGCAAATGAAAATGCTCTTTTTGTGGCTAAGAATGAATACACCGGATTTGATGTGGCCCCAAGAGCGACACTTCATATGTATATTCCGAAGAAAACTGATCAGACTGCATCAGTTTCAGATGCTTCAGGAACTGATTCATCCGATGAGTAGACAGAGCTTACGATGGATGCACTGGGAGATATGTCACTAAGTCAGGCCATAGCAAAGGACATGCTTGAGGATATCAATCCTTATATGGAGACTGACGAAGAGGTTGCAGAATATAGAGATGTTGTGGATAATATAAGTGGAAGAGTTGCGGCTATTATTCGGGATAGAGTTCACACTTACGTTAATGAAGGCAGGTAGTAAATAGTAGGTAGTAAATAGTAAATAGAAAACAGTTAATAGTTAACGGTTAACAGGGGTAAAAGGGGTATTTGTAATGAGTAAGATACTTATTATTGAAGATGAAAATGAAATAGCTGATCTCCTCGAGGTTTATCTGACAAATGAAGGCCTCGAGGTGAACAAGGCTGCTTGCAGCAAGGATGGACTGGCTATCATTGAAGGTGAAGAGATAGATCTTCTTATTCTGGATATAATGCTTCCGGATATAGATGGACTGACTCTTTGCAGACAGCTGAGGGAGAAGTATCTCTTCCCGATCATAATGCTGACTGCAAGATCATCTGATATGGATAAGATAAACGGTCTTTCGATGGGAGCTGATGATTATATAACGAAACCGTTCAATCCGTTAGAGGTGGTTGCGAGAGTAAAAACGCAGCTGAGAAGATATACGAGATATAACTCTGTAGAACAGAGTGAGACTCAGGAGTATGACAAGGAAGGACTTTATGTAAGTAAGGATAGTCATATATGTGAGCTTTATGGAAAAGAGGTGCAGCTTACTCCACTCGAGTTTGATATCCTCTGGTACCTTTGCGAGCGAAAGGGAAAGGTGGTTCCGACTGAGGAACTGTTTGAAGGTGTTTGGGGCGAGAAGTATATGAACAACAGCAACAACACTGTAATGGCTCATGTTGCAAGACTTCGTGAGAAGCTTGGAGACGAACCCCGACATCCTAAATTCGTAAAAACAGTCTGGGGAGTCGGCTATAAGGTTGAGGAGTAAGTTATGGAAAAAAAGAAAATATGGAAAATGATTTGGCAAACAGCAAAATATCTGGTCGTACCGATGCTGGTACTGGCTATTTTTGCTGTTATTTTCTTTATAGTAGATAAGGCTTCCCATGGCGGAATCCTTGAGGAGCTGGATAGAAGATTTACTTACTATAATTCATATAGAATATCGAGTGGAAATATAATTACAGATCGCGCTGTAAACTGGACAGGCTTGAAGCATCTCGTTATGAATGTGACTATAGTGATTGTATTTGTCGTGACGATAATTGTCCTGCTTGTTTCGGACATAAAAAAACGAAAGGCAATTAAGGAATCGGCGAAATGCTCAGCCGGTTATATAGACAGGTTTGTACTAAGAGAGGAACCACTTCCGGCTGATATCCCGGAGGCATATGGCGAGGTATTTACAAAAATCTCGGAGATCAGAAATATGGAGCAGACCAAGGAGCAGGACCTCCTTGTCGAAACAGCCAGAAAGGATGACCTTGTTACATATCTGGCACACGATCTTAAGACTCCGCTCACTAGCGTAATAGGATATCTGACTCTTCTAAAGGATGAGCCGAACATGTCCGAGGAAATGAGAGAACGTTACACTGATGTTGCGGTATCAAAATCAAAACGTCTTGAGGAACTGGTAAATGAGCTTTTTGAGATCACCAGATTCGCCTATTTCTCCAAGGC
>CACYJP010000123.1 GCA_902774725.1 uncultured Lachnospiraceae bacterium | reverse complement strand
AAAAATATAAAAAATTTATATATAAAAAATTTTTTTGTTGACAGTATGAGATATATCTTATACTATTATTTTAACCACACAATAGACGGAAAGGAGTATTATTGTTTACAGTCGAATTTTATGAAACGCTAGAGGGTAAGTGTCCTGTTGGTGAGTTTCTGGATCAGTTGGAGCCTAAAATGGCAGCGAAACTGATTGGACTTATGGGCATTCTTGAGGAAAAAGGGATGGAACTCAGAATGCCATATTCTGAATATTTAGAAGATGGTATTTTTGAACTACGATGCAAGCAAGGAAGTAATATTACCAGAGTGTTATATTTCTTTTTTTCTGGGAAGAGAATTATTGCTACAAATGGATTTATCAAAAAGACTCAAAAAACTCCTTTGAGAGAATTAAAGATAGCAAAGGATAGACGAGAAGATTGGTTAAAAAGAAATGAGAAGGATTTGTAATCAAGGAAGGTGATTTTTATGACTTTGAAAGAGTATAAAGAAAAAAGAATGAATGATCCGGAATTTGCTTTTGCTTATGCAGAGCTCCAGCCGGAACTGAATGTGATACGTGCCATTATTGATGCGAGGATTTCTCAGAATATTACTCAAAAGGAACTTGCTGAGAGAACAGGAATAGCACAGGCTGAAATAAGCAAAATTGAAAATGGGACAAGAAATCCATCTATAAAGCTATTGCAAAGATTGGCTGATGGAATGGGAATGGTGTTGAATATTTCTTTCACACCAAAAGCTCAATAAAAATAAAACCCCCGTCTTCGTTTGAAGACGGGGATTTTTGGAGGGAGGGAATATTTATATTTAAAAGTCTGAATCAATTGATTTGATCAGAACTCCTGTTTTATTGTCCATAACCTGCCAGATGATGTCCTCTTCCTTTATCGGATGAGGTGGCTTTTTCTTAGGTGGCGAAAAGCTGCCGCCGGTTACTTGCGCTATATCACTTAAGTTAAGTGTCTTTGTTCGTTCTGTATTACTCATATTTCTGTCTTCCTTTCTGTAGTGTTTTTCTGTTCGCTTTTGTTGGGATAAATATATCACAAACATTGTCACAGTTTAGTCACACAATTTGGTAAACGTGCAAAATGACAAAAGTCTCTCTATGTGTTAAACTTAATGAGTTGAGAAAGAAATAAGTATGCCGTTTTTCGGTGTGCTAAAGTAAATAGAAATGAGGAGAATGATATGAGTAACGACAAGTACATGAGTCCACTTTCAGAGAGATATGCAAGTAAGGAGATGCAGTACATCTTCTCACCTGACAAGAAGTTTAAGACATGGAGAAAACTCTGGATCGCACTTGCTGAGGCAGAGATGGAGCTTGAGCTTCCTGATGAGGATGGAAATCCACGTATCAATCAGGAGATGATTGATGAGCTGAAGGCAAATGCTGAGGATATCGATTATGAGATGGCAAAGGAAGAGGAGAAGAAGGTGCGTCATGATGTTATGGCTCACGTTCATACCTATGGTGCTAAGTGCCCTAAGGCTGCCGGTATCATCCATCTCGGTGCTACCAGCTGTTATGTAGGTGATAATACTGATGTCATCATTATGACAGAGGGACTCAAGCTTGTTCGTAAGAAGCTCCTTAATGTTATAAATGAGCTTTCAAAGTTTGCGATGGAGTATAAGGATCTTCCTACTATCGCATTCACACATTTCCAGCCTGCACAGCCTACAACAGTAGGTAAGAGAGCTACTCTCTGGCTGAATGAATTCTTTATGGATCTCCAGGATATCGAGTACATGATCTCACAGCAGAAGCTTCTTGGTTCTAAGGGAACAACCGGAACACAGGCTTCCTTCCTCGAGCTCTTTAACGGCGACCATGACAAGGTTAAGAGACTCGACAAGATGATAGCTGAGAAGATGGGCTTCGATGATGTATATCCTGTATCCGGACAGACTTATTCACGTAAGGTTGATTCAAGAGTGTTAAATGTACTTTCCGGCATCGCACAGTCAGCTCACAAGTTCTCAAATGATATCAGACTGCTTCAGCATCTGAAGCAGATAGAAGAGCCATTCGAGAAGAATCAGATCGGTTCATCTGCAATGGCATATAAGAGAAATCCTATGAGAAGCGAGCGTATCGCATCTCTTGCAAATTACGTTATCTGTGATGCGCTGAATCCTGCACTTGTAAGCAGTACTCAGTGGTTTGAGAGAACACTTGATGATTCAGCTAACAAGAGAATATCAGTTCCTGAGGCATTCCTTGCTGTAGACGGAATCCTTGATCTCTGCCTCAACGTAGTTGACGGACTTGTGGTTTATGACAAGGTAATCGAGAAGAAGTTTATGGAAGAGATTCCATTTATGGCAACAGAGAATATCATGATGGATGCTACCAAGGCCGGTGGTGACAGACAGGAGCTTCATGAGAAGATCCGTCAGTACTCCATGCAGGCCGGCGCAAATGTAAAGCAGGAGGGTAAGGAAAATAACCTTCTTGAGCTTATCGCTGCAGATCCTGCATTTGGCAGAACTCTTGATGAGCTTAAAGCACTTATGAAGCCTTCACTTTATGTTGGCCGTGCACCTCAGCAGACAGAAGAGTATATAAATGAGGTTATTAAGCCTGTCCTTGATGCAAATTCAGATGTTCTTGGACTTACAGCTGAGATAAATGTGTAATTAATGATGAGGCGAAGCCTCATCATTGCTGAACAGGAGTTGCGAAGCAACGGGTTCAGCAATTGCATGAGATAAGGATTAGGTAAGGGAATGAAAAACAAAAGCACAATCGTAAGAGAGATGTACCTCAAGCTGCTTCCGATGCAGATAATAGGAATAATTGTTAATTCGATTAATGCCCTTATTGATGGTCTTGTAACTACCAGAGTTCTTGGTGCCAAGGCGATGTCAGCGGTTGGACTTTATGGACCGGTTCTGACAATAATAGGAGTTCTGGGCGTTTTTACAGTAGGAATTCAGGTTTCAACAGGACAGTTCATCGGAGCTTGTAAAAAGAAGGATATAGAAAGACTTTTTTCGACGGGGGTTATATTTCTCGCGACAGTCGGAGTGATCATTTCAGTCTTGCTTTTTGTTTTTAATGATCCGATCGCGAGTATCCTTGGAGCAAAGGGCGATATCAAGCCACTTCTTAAGAGTTATTCAAATGGATATATGATAGGAGTTATCGGTCAGATATTCTCAGGACTTTGTATCCAGCTTCTGCCATATAATAATAAGACAAAGCTCGCATATGCGGGAATTGCTACACTTGTAGTTGTAAATATATCACTTGATTTTCTGTTTGCTATGGTTTTCAAAATGGGAACCTTCGGAATGGGACTTGCAACAGCACTTAGTTATCTGCTTTCAAGCTTCGTAATGTTTATGGGCTTTGTTGAAGCGGATAATACAGTACATTTCAGCTTTGGAAAAACAAAGCTTTCGATGCTGTTTAAAGCAGCAGTGCTTGGACTTCCGAGCCTTTCGTTTACACTCGGAATTGCGCTTAAGAGCTTCGTTCTCAATCGAACAGTTATGAAAGAGGTTGGATATGAGATGGTTGCGGTAATGAATGTACAGAACAACCTCTGTGCTTTCCTTGGTGCGATACCCGTTGGAGCAGCAACTGCCTATCTGACACTGGCCAATATGTTCTATGGAGAGGATGATAAGCATTCGCTTAAGGCGGCTATGAAGTATGCTATGAGATATGGACTTTTGCTTTCGGTATCTGTAGTACTTGTCCTTATGGGTGGAAGCAGTATTATCGCATCGATATATTTCAAACAAGGCTCTAACTCGTGGTCGATATGTAGAGGTATGCTGCTTATCTTTCCGTGCTTCCTGATTCTAAATACGGTATACAATATGATGAGTAACACTTATCATGCACAGGGAAGGATGAAGATAGTAACGGCCATGTCCGGAATAACGCAGATAACGGCTGTAGTGCTTGCTGTAGTAGGACTTAAGACTATCGGTCCTAATGGTATATGGTTAGCATATCCACTTAATGAGGTGGTTGGAATTGCAATACTTCTGGCTATTGCATTTCATCATGCTAAAAAGGTTTCATTTGATCATGATACGATCATGATGGTAGATGAGGATTTTGGTGCTGCAGAGGAAGACCTGATGGAATTCAGGGTTCGTTCTATGAGGGACGTTGTAAATATATCTGATAAGATATATAAATTCTGCAGAAGCAAGGGTATAAATAAGAGATATAGTCAGTATTCGAGCCTCTGTGTTGAAGAGATGGCTAGTAATACTGTGAAGCATGGATTCGTAGAGGGTGAGAAGCATCATCTGGATATCAGGGTTGTTGCGAGAGACTATGTAACTATCCGACTCAGGGATGATTGTCAGGAGTTCGATCCAAGCAAACGTATAGAACAGTTAAATGATGATGATCTGATAAGTAACATCGGAATCAGAATCATCTCGAAGGCAGCTGAAAAGGTAATGTATCAGAATACGATCGGAATCAATACACTTGTTATGAAGATTAAGGCTGACGGTTAAGGTTGAAGTTTAGGACGTTTTGAACGCATGTCTGCTTACCTAATTAAAACAGGAGAAGCTATGAATAGAATTGATCAGAATCCTACGCATGAAAAAGATGGAATCAAGTACCGGATAGGTCGGCTTATTCCTTTTGGTGCAGAAATCATAGGGGATAATATCGTTAATTTTTCGATTTATTCACATGATGCAACTGCCTGTGAGCTTTTGTTATATCGTATAGGTGAGGATAAACCGTTTTTTACACTTGAGTTTCCTGATGAGTTTCATATAGGAAGTGTTTTTGCGGTTACTATATTTGATCTGGACTGGGAGAATATAGAGTATGGATATAGATTCGACGGACCGAATGATTGGTCGAAGGGTTATAGATTTGATAAGTCAAAGATAGTGCTTGATCCGTACGCCAAGATGGTTTCGGGACGTGATATCTGGAGAAAGAAGTCTTATCCGAACAGTGACTTCCAGCTGAGAGGCAGAATAATCCGTGAGGATTATCTGTGGGAGGGAGATACACCTCTTGAGATACCGCCACAGGATCTGGTCATTTATGAGATACATGCAAGAGGCTTTACTGCTGATGAATCCAGTGGAGTAAAGCATAGAGGTACATTTGCGGGAATTATTGAAAAGATTCCTTATCTGAAGGAGCTTGGAGTTAACTGCGTAGAGCTTATGCCGATTTTTGAATTTGAAGAATTCATTCCGATGCTCTCTGATGATTTCTGTAATTACTGGGGCTATGTAACGAGTAATTATTTTTCGCCAAAGGCGGGCTTTGCATCGCTTGGTGCACAGGGGCTTGCAGTTGATGAGTTTAAGAATCTGGTAAAGGTTCTTCACCAGAACGGAATAGAGATAATTCTTGATATTGTGTTCAACCATACTGCTGAGTATGGAGATGATGGTGATTATATCTCCTTCAGAGGAGTTGATAACCGTACGTATTATGTTATGAATGAGGACGGTACGTATGCAAACTATACAGGCTGCGGTAATACCGTGAACTGTAATAATCCGATAGTCAGAAACTTTATTATAGACTCGCTTAGATACTGGGTTTCCGGCTGCCATGTGGATGGCTTCAGAGTTGATGAGGCTCCGATTTTTGCGAGAGACCAGGATGGAAAGCCGATGGTGGTTCCACCGCTCGTTGATTCTCTTGTGAATGATCCGGTTCTCAGTAAAACGATCTTTATCTCTGAAGGCTGGGATGGCGATGGACTCTTTACGATAGGAAGCTTCCCGAAGGGCTGGGCTGACTGGAATCCACGAATGAGAGACTGCGTTAAGCGTTTCATAAAGGGCGTTAGTGAATCCGGACCTGATGTTATCAGATCCATCGAGGGTTCGCCGGATATGTTCCCGAATGGAAGTCCGAGCTCGTCCGTAAACTATGTTACCTGTCATGATGGCTTTACGCTTTATGATACAGTTGCTTATAACAGGGCTTATAATCAGGACAATCCTTTTACCTCCGGAATGGATAATGCGGATAACTGCTCATGGAACTGCGGAGTTGAGGGAGAGACTGATGATAAAGAGGTTAACGCTCTGAGAAGAAGACAGATGAAAAATATGCTTTCGATTCTGCTTCTTTCACGAGGAATTCCGATGATCCTTGCGGGTGATGAGTTCGCAAATACTCAGAAGGGTAATAACAACGCCTTTGCCATGGATAATGAGGTGTCCTGGCTTCAGTGGGACCGACTTGAGGAGTATAAGGACCTGCATGATTTTGTGAAGCTTATGATAGACTTCAGAAAACAGCATCCGGTTCTCAGAAGAGATGAGTATTACGGTGATTATAACAGCTCCGGATATCCTGAGCTATCATTACATAGTGATAAGCCGTGGCATTTTAACCGATATATGCCATTTGACTGCTTCGGATTTATGTACGCTGAAACAGTAAGAGACCATAGGGCAAAAAAGGATGCATTTATCTACTGCGGTGTAAACACACATTACGAAAACAGGACCATAGAGCTTCCTGTAATTCCTGAAGGAATGGATTGGTATGTGGTTGCTTATACAGGCGATAAAAAGCACGGCAGAAAGAGAAAACTCGGCGCGGGGCAGATCGAGCTTATGCCGAGAAGCACTATGATACTTATTGCAGAGTAGTGTGATGAAACTTATTGCTGAGTAATATGAGGATAAATGATTAATAAGGATTATTTAAGGACTATTTAATGATTTTTATATAATATGACATAAGTGTCAAAAGTCAAAATGCGTTCCTGCTTGCAGGAAAAGCATGTTGACCTTATGACACGCTGAAACATGAGGAAATAGCATTTTTCTTAG
>CACYJP010000122.1 GCA_902774725.1 uncultured Lachnospiraceae bacterium | reverse complement strand
AGACGTTCTTCATATCTTGTAGCTTCTCTCCAAGGATTCATTTGTTCCGCCTTATAATTTATGAAAGGCCAATCCGAAAAGTCACTCAAAGTAGTAAGAAGATTATTAGCATTTTTTACTCTCTTAGGAAGCCAATATAGACCTGAAGGATCATTTCCATCATCACCAATAGTCCCTGTATATACAGCTTCTGCAAACAACTCAAAAAAATCCTTTGCTGTATTATAATTATCAGGATTTGCATTCATATAATCAAACAAAAGACTAACAGATTGAATTAATTTATCATGCCAAGTCTTACTCTTATGTTTATTTCTTATTTGATATTTAAGTAATTGTTCAAATATTTTTGTTTCATCATCTTGTTCTATCAACAAAGATGGCAACTCTATATATCTTGCTGAGTTGTCTCTGTATGTCTTTGTATTTACTTTCACATAGTTCATGACTATTAATTCCTTACTGTTTAGTTTGATTATTATATTATATTTATTACCTTTACTTACATTCTATAATAGCATAAATAAAGTACTATATCAATTGAATATAGTACTTTATTTAATAGTTTGATTATATAATTATTACCTTATATAATTATATCACCTATCTCGCATATCACCTATCTCGCCTCGTTCCTCCGTAGGCATTAGCTCCTTACATATATTTGCGTACGCTACTCCACAGCGTCCTTTTGAATCAAGAGGGCTGTACTCTTCAAAAGCATCCGTCCTCTTCTTATCCTCATCAGTAAATGAAGGCTTATTTCCATTTAGCTCTATATATGCCTTATCCGAGTATGGCGGGATGTCTTCTAACGTAACAGTCTCATTTTTCTCAATTGCTGACTCTGTCGTCGCCTCAGTTGTAACCTCTGTCACAGCTTCTGTCTTAGCCTCCGTCGATACCTCAGTCGGTTTATCTGTCACAGATTCAGATGTAACTTCCGGAATCGAACGCTCCCCATCACTGGAGTTGGTGCATCCAGATAAGAAACAATTCATAATTACGCATAGAGATATTACATATAACAATAGTTTATTCTTCGTTCTTTTCATTGTTATTATATCCATTTATAATTTGTATTGCGATTTTCAAATCGTTTGCAAAGAAATCAGTTGGAGAACGCAGTTCGAGGACCTTTCGGGTCTCTGCGCTTAGCGATTCACAAGCACAGAGTGCGAAGTGAGAGCTTAGCGAGCAACGCGGCAGTTAGGGCACCCGAAACGGAAGCGAGAGCGATGCCGAGAAATGCGTTACTCGCAACTGATTTGCAACGATTGAAAATCGACGATAAAACCTATAGTAGTATTCTACCGACTATAGTATCACATATCCTTCACCCCCCGCGACTTATTTTTACAAATCAACCGGAAAGTGCTATAGTGTCATGTAGTCCGTTTTTTTTAAAGATAAGGAGAATTATTTTGAATAAAGAAATTAAAGTCATCGCTCACCGTGGTGGTGCAGGATGCAGTGGAACTGAAAACACGCTTGATGCTTTTGAAAGCGCAATAAAGCTCGGAGTTGATATGGTTGAATTCGATGTCAGAAAAACGCTTGATAACAAGCTTATCGTATACCATGATTCTGAAATAGAGGGTAAGGAGCTTGCAAAAACAAACTATGACGAGCTTCAGCTTATCGCTGATTCAAAGGGCTTTCGTATCCCGACCTTTCTTGAGGTAATAAAGCTATGTCATAACAGAGTCTTTATGGATATCGAGATAAAAGAAGTCGGCTATGAATACAGAATAGTCAAGCTTGTACAGAAGTATCTGAATTACGAAGAATACAGCATTAAATCATTTTATGATGTAACGCCGTACAGAGTAAAACTGATTGACCCCAACATCACAGTTGGACTTCTGCTTGGTCGAGATGATGCAGACTTCAAGATGAGATGTAATGAGATCTTTCCGGGAAGAAGACTTAAAGCGTGTCATGCAGACTTTGTAAGTCCGTACCCGGCTCTTATGCTCTGCTGGTTCACAAGAAGAATGAATCATGCCGGATTTCCTGTATATGTATGGACAGTCAATAATAAGTTTATGACAAAATTCTTTATTAAGCATTCAAAGATAGCCGGCCTGATAACCGACCGACCTGACCGAATGAAGGAGATAATGAAAAAGCTGAAGCTTAGATAATTTTATTATTTATATAAATAAATAATATTAATATAGATCTTTGTAAAAATCAGAAAGAGCCCGAACGACTATGTCGTCCGAGCTCTTTCCTTTTATATAATGAGAAAAGTAATTATTATCTATTTACTCAGCCCATGCTCCGTCTGCATTTACCCAATAGCCATCGACATACTGGCTTGTAACCATATATCCATCAGCACCGAAATAGTACCAGACGTTATCGATCTTCTGCCATGAGCCCTGTGCATACCAGCCTGATGTATCTCCATACCACCAACCTGTGCTATCCTGCTTCCATGATGCCTGATACTCATATCTGCAAGCGCCATCAGCATCACACCACCAACCGTCGATCCACTCGCCGGCTGCCATGTATCCGCTAACTCCGAAGTAATACCAGAGACCATCGATCTTCTGCCAGCTGTTTACAGGATACCAGCCTGATGTATCTTCATACCACCAGCCTGTTGCATTCTGCTTCCAGCTTCCCTTAGGAGCATAATCAGCCTTACCGTCAGCATCATACCACTGTCCGTCAACCCACTCATTACTGTAGCTAGCTTCAATAGTGAATGTTCCGTCAACGTATGTGATTGTATAGTTCTTATCTGCATCACTAGTTGCACTAACCTTATAGG
This sequence comes from uncultured Lachnospiraceae bacterium, assembly GCA_902774725.1. Lineage (GTDB taxonomy): Bacteria > Bacillota > Clostridia > Lachnospirales > Lachnospiraceae > Eubacterium_Q. The sequence continues at coordinate 11,280 of CACYJP010000122.1, read as the reverse complement.
TTCCTGCAGCTTCACCGGCAACACGTGTTACCTTGATGTTCTTAAGTGACTCACCACTTACTAAACCGTCAACAGTGTACTGGAATGTAGGATCAGCCTCACCAACCTTCTTACTTGCATCATTAACCTTAACTGTAACAGCCTTAGGTGTGATTGTATATGTACCCTGATTTATTCCAAGTGAGAAGTTACCCTCTACAAACTCATCAGCATACTCATCGTCAGTGTAAACAAGCAGTACATATTCGCCTGCATTCTTTGCCTCAACCTTATCATCAAGCTTAACTGTAAATACTGTTTCAGGCTCATTTAGAAGCCGCTTAGCAAAGTCATCATTCCCTGCTATTTCCTCGTCAACTCCCTCTACAGTAAATGTAGGATTGATTGTTTCAGTTGTAGCAACCTTACCATCATAGATCTTTGTTCCACTACTAGGTGTAACTAATATTTCTCTTGGAGTAATATATGCTTCTGCAAGGAAGAATGCTCCAAATCCGTATTCCTCTTGCACAGCAGGTAAAGTTATTAGATCGTTTTCTGGTAACGCAACTATCGCATTTAAAGATACGTATTTATAGTTATATAAGTTAGTTGCATCATTTCCGGCTACTGCAACTGCAAAAATACCTACTTGCTTTTTAACTACTGCGCCTTCTTTCCATTCAACATCTGCACCATCAAAGTATGCCTCAATATCCTTAAATATTATTTCCTGTCCTTCGATGTCTGTATCAACAGTAATAGTTGCTTCTGCTACATCTGTTCCGTCATACTGCTTATCCGCAACAGTTAATGTGATATCTTCATCTGTAATTACGTGCATTGCAACTGAAGTTTCAGCACCTTCTACTTTAGTAACCACATAGTTGTTTGGATTAGCACCACTTTCAGTATTTGCAGGTTTAAGTTCAATTGCTGCTAAATCAGCTGTCATAAAGAAAACAGTTCTTGTATAATCATCATCTTTACCTAAAGCATTGTTTGAATTAGGATCTGCAAGATTTCCAGCCAGATTAGTTGCAAGGAACTTATCACCATTAAGTCCTTCAACTTCTGTATCATCAAACTCTACCAGTGTAGTTCCATCAAATACCTTTGGCTCGGTTGGAACTGCATCTGAAAGATCAATTACTAATTCTGCAGGAATAATTGTAATAGTTGCTTTTGATACAAAGTACTGTCCGCCTCTTAAACGAATTCCATAGTAGAATGTATATGGATCCTCACTTACATCCTTACCCATTTCATTATCTACGAAGGCTTCTGCTACGTCATCAAGACTTGTCATATTTAAAGCATCTACAAACTCTTCTTCCGTGGTTATCTCACCCGGATTTGTAAGGCTGAAACGGATTCCTTCATCAGAACCGCCGATAAGCTTAACTATAGCTCCATCATCATAAGCCTTTTTCAGATCAGCCTCTTCAAACATGTGATAGTTGCCGTCATATTTTTCTTCTAATTCAGCGTATGCAACTATTCCCCAGGTTTCTGTCAACTTACCATAATAGTTTCCGTCTTCTGTAGCCTCAAAACCTACAGTATATATACCAAAGTTTGTTGCACTTACTTCACCGGAAATCTTATAGTCACTTGATGTGATTAAGTTCTGTCCGCCAACATAATCTGCAGGTCTGATATTAACATTTATCTTATTTCCTGTGTAATCAAAATATCTCGTACCAGTAACATCCTCTACATCCTTGATATTCTTCTTCTCAACAGTATATGTTGAAGGAATAAATGTTATATCATAGTTAGTATTTCTATTAGGTAAAATTCCATTATTTGGATTTCCATTTCTATTTGTTGAATACTGCATAATAAAGTATTCACCACTGTCAAGATCATAATCATCTACTACACGAGTGTTATATAAAGTAGTTGAGCTTGTAAGTATTACAGGCATACCAATAATTGGTTCACCTTCTACTACACCTGTACCTGCTTCTTCATCAAATGGCTCTACATTGATTTCTTCACTGAGATCAATAGGTTCACCTGAATAAATCCTTGTATATGCACTTTCCTTAAGAGATATAGTAACAGGTCTCTTTGTTATTGTTGCTGTTCCTCCACCAGTAAGTACAAAAATATAGTTTGGATATTTTTCAGCAAGTTCTTCAAAGTTTGCAACCTCAGCCTGATATTCTCCAACTTCTGTATATGCTTCATCAACAATAACCTCAACATCATTAGCATCTACAGGCTCTTCAGGTAACGGTTCAAAGCCTCCTTCTCCATCACCAAAGCTCACAATGTCTAACTCATCACCAAAAGGCTGACCATCAAAAGGCTTAGTTACATCGTCCACATTGATCCAAACCTCTTTTTCATTGATAGTAATAACCTCTTCTCCGAAGTATGGTGTGCAGATAGGGTTACCTTCATAATCCTTTGGTTCCTCTGAATAAACCTTATAGTAAACAGTATATTCTCCAACCTTAGTAAATTCAGGAACTTCTGATGTAGCATCATCCCATGCCTCATCATCTTCACCAATCTCCTCATCACCTTCTGCAAGAAGGAACTGAATAGTTGCGTCCTTTGCATTATTCTGAAGCTCATACTCGAAAGGATGAGGCTGTCCATCATACTCTACCTCAAAATCCTCTGCCTTTATATCCCAGTTTGCTGTAGGATATATCTTATATGGAGCAGGTGCTATAGCCCACTCTGTTGAGATTGAACCATAATAGTTTCCAACTCCGAGGAGATTAACTGAATAACTTCCAATACTACTCTCCTGAGTAACACCTGATTCTACTCTGAAATCAGTACCTTCTTTGAGAACATAACCGTTTTCAACTTCGACATATATATCAGGCACGATAACATCACCGGTATACTCAAACGGTGAATAAACCCATCTTGGATTTCTTGCAGTTCCTTCATTAATTCTAGCTGACTTTTTTACAACTTCTGTAATATCAGCCTGATCGATTGTAACTTCTACAGAACCAACATTTACATATGTATAAGATGTCCTTTGCCTGTATCTGTAACCATAATAAACCGTATAAGTTCCTGCATTTGTCGCTGTAACATTTTCGAGATTCTCTGTATGGCGATTTGATGATACTTCAGCACCAACATTATAGGTTACGGTTGCATTATTTGGTGCATCACTAGGTTTTGTTGCCACGGAAGAAAGAAGCTGCTGGGCCTGTCCTGTAAATACCAAACCTGTATTTACTCCAGGATCTGTATCCGCTGCTGTAACTCCTTCTTCAATTTCCGGAACCTCTGCCTCAGGCAGTGCCTCCTCGTTTACTTGTTCCACGGTCTCAGGTGCGTCTACCTGATCCCCCTGTTCACCGGCATCAAGCTGAGTTGCTCCGTCGATTTCTTCAGCGTGAACCTTAGTAACTCCACCATACATAAATGATGAAATAACTAAGAGCGACGCAAGAAACCAGCTTATAAAGCGTCTCGTCTTACCGGTCGTCGTTAAAAAGCCTTTCATATACTTTTCTCCTTTCTTTACATTTTGCTCGATTTGTAAAATCTAGTAAATAATAACATAAATTCACAAAAAAACCAACAAAAACTTTACATTTTTACCAAAAAATCTAAATATTTAAGTCTGTCACATAGGAAAAACAAACAAAGGACCGGTTTAGATTATTTATCTAAACCAGTCCCTTAAACTAATCCTTGAGCAGCCTTATCTCGCTCACTGCCATTGGTATTGTAAGAAGAAATGTACATATATCTGATACCGTCTGTGTGATCTGCACTCCCGTAAGCCCCCATAGCTTTGGCAAAAGAATTATCAGCGGTATAAAGAAAATCCCGTTTCTGGCCGAAGCCATTATACTTGCTTTTACGCCCTTTCCGATGGACTGCAGCATCATATTGGTCATAACAATCGGAGAAGAAAGGCATATAACCGAAGCCTGACATCTGAGTGCAAAGCTTCCAACCTTTATAACATCAGGATCATCTCTGAACCACCCGACTATTTCAGGAGCAAATGTGAAGCAAACCGCCCCGACTGCCAAAAGGAATATAAATCCCCACCTGGTGCAGAAGTAGTATCCTGCCTTAACTCGTGATTTTATACCGGCCCCATAGTTGAACGAACATACAGGCTGATAGCCCTGACCAAAGCCGATAAGCGCTGATATCATCATAAGCATTACCCTTGTGACGATCGACATACCCGCTATCGCTTCAGTTCCACCATACGTTCCGGCGAAATTATTCAGAAGAAGTGTCGACACAGCCGCAAGCCCCTGTCTGAAAAGTGAAGGTGCACCGCCATTTGCAAGCTCCTTGAAGAAATGAAAATTGAAATGAACATTTTTCAGTTTTATCCTTATATTCTCTCCACGCCGACTTCCTAGAAGCAGAACAAAAAAGCTCATCATCTGCCCTGCAACTATTTACTACCGCTCCACACATGAGACCAATCATCGCATATAGTGCATTTCCCTGGAACCTGAGCTGATTGTTTATTACAAACTGTCCCATCATAAAAGGTGCGCCAATAAGTATTATCCTCATATATATCTCGGTATCTTCCATCGTTGCTTCATTTGCACCAAGCCAGCCTGCTACTGGACCGACAAAAAGATTTCCGACTATTGCAAGGATCATTCCAAGAATCAGAGAAAAAATAAATCCCGTCGATGCCATATCATTAGCTTCCTGGTTTTTACCGGCACCGAGCATTCTTGATAAATAATTACCTGATCCATGACCGCAAAAGAACCCAAGTGCCTGAATGATCGCCATCACAGAAAAAACAAGCCCCACCGCCGCAGTTGCTTCAGTGGAGATCTTGCCGACAAAATATGTATCAGCCGAATTATAAAGTGCCGTAACCAGCATACTTATGATGGTGGGTATCGAAAGCTTTATTATCAGCTGTGGAATTGGAGTTTCTGTCAGCATCTCACGACGCGACATCTTTTTCTTATTAATCATCCTCTTATGACTCTTTCCGGCAAATCGGACATTTGCATTCCGCTTTGCTCCGTACTCTTGAACTACTGAGATATCACTATCTCAAAAACAGTAAATGCAATCATTGATATTACAAACAATATCATTCCCATATTTTTATAAACTGCCGAAACCGAACCCGGCCCCTGAAGAGGCGACATCGAATCATCAACCCTCATCCTCTTTACATTTTTAATAAATAAGACAAGACCGGTTATTATAAAGCCTAATAGTACAAGCAGATACAGTATAAAAAGTAAAAAACCCGGACTCTTGATAAGCTCAAATGCAAGCTTCCTGGCCTCCTCACTTTCAGGAGAAAGAACTGCTATCCTCGCCAGCTTATCTACATCCATCATCTTTATAAGTATAACCGGAACGATTCCATGTACAAAGTTTATGATCATATGAAGCATGATCGTATATCTGATTCTTCCTGTTATGGTATAGATATAAGCAAATATTACACCTACCAGAAATGCATAGAAGAACTGATACAGATTGGTATGAAACAGGGCAAACATAAAGCCTGACAGAAAAATAGTATGCTTCTTGGAAAGAAACCAAAGTCTGTCTATCAGAAGCTTCCTAAATGCAAGCTCCTCCAACATCGGCCCAAGAATAACCGCAAAAATAATACTCGGAAGTATGTCCTGCCTGCTTATCATATCTATAGTAGTATTATCAATAGATATTCCCAGCAGATGACTCAGCAGGTAACCAATTATCCTTCCCACGATATTTCCGGTTATCATAAGAAATGTAAGGATAAAATAAAACTTGAAGCCAAAGCCAATTGAAAGCTTCTGATCTTCCGGTCTGGTATGCTGCATATTTTTGATAAGAATAAAGCATACCGGAAATCCAAACATCCATATAGGTGCAAGTCCCACAAGATAGTTGAGCCAGCTACTTGAAATGTGCAGATTATTCGTAGTCATCACAAGCTTGATAATAAAAGAAACAGCATACATAACAATAACAAACACAGTATAAGCTATTCCGATCTGACTATATCTGTTTTTTATCTCTGATCTTTCCACCCTGTCACCTACTCAGCCTTTTACTATGTACTATATAATTCAATTTTATATAGCATATATATTGCATTTTTATACCGCCGCTTTATAATGCAGCCTTAAATGCTGCAAGAAGATCAGCGTACTCCTCGTATGCAGGCAGCTCCGGATAATCCTTCTTTATCTGCTCTGTCGACCTAAACAAAAATCCGGCCTTACTTGCCTGTATCATTGCGAGGTCATTGAAGCTGTCACCTGTAGCTATTGTATCGAAACCGCAGGACTGAAGAGCCTTTACAGTAGTGAGCTTTGACTTCTCACATCTCATTCTAAAGCCTGTTATACTTCCATCCTCTGCCACCTCAAGAGTGTTGCAGAAAATAGTTGGCATACCGAGCTTCTCCATGAGAGGCTTGGCAAACTGTTCAAATGTATCACTTATGATAATGGTCTGTGTTACACTTCTTAATTCGTCGAGAAACTCCTTTGCTCCCGGTAGCGGATCAATACGGGAGATTGTCTCCTGTATCTCCTTAAGACCAAGTCCATGCTCCTTAAGTATTCCCAGTCTCCAGTTCATCAGCTTATCGTAATCAGGTTCATCTCTTGTTGTTCTTTTAAGCTCAGGTATACCGCTCTCCTCAGAAAACGCTATCCATATCTCAGGAACAAGTACTCCCTCAAGATCAAGACATGCAACATTCATTCCCATTTCATTTTCCTCCATTTACTTTTAATCCCGGATGATGTCCCGGAATCATTATACTTTTAAATAACTTTCACAAGTTCATCAATGACGTCCTTCATATGATCATCAACAAACCCAAAGTCCATTTCCTTATATGACCAAGCTGCTCTTCCTATTCCGTATTTATCAAAAACCGAGCAGATATCACGGTACCAATCAAGTGTATCCTCCGGCGTTGCCAGATTGATAACACCATATTCTCCGCAGTAAAGCGCAACATTTCTTTCCTCAGCTACACTAACTGCTTCCTGCACCATTTTTTCAAAATATTCAGTACCCATCATTTCTTCCGGATCAAACCCTGAAAAGTCTACAGCAAATCTTGCAAGATATTTATCAGTATTTTCTGCATACTCCTTATATGTCAGCTTATAGCCCATTCTGAAGCTTGTATCCATTCCATCTACCCAATAGCCACCCTGATGAGTAAACACAAGTGGCTCATAGCAATGGAAATTATAAACGATATTTTCATCATACGGAAGTGCAAGGTCCTTTAACGCTTCGATACTGTTATTATAATATCCGCCAAGAAGTATCTTGATCTCAGGTGCATACTTCCTGATTCTCTTTATACACTCTGTGGATATCCTGTTCCAAGGCTCACAGTATTCCTTATCTGTAACCTCGTTAAGTATCTCAAAGCAGAGTCTCTCATGGTACTTGCCATATCTCTCCGCAAAAACCTCCCATAGCTTATAGAAACGTTCCTGATATGACTCCTCTTCAAAGAATCCTGTCTCAGCCTCGCCACTATCAAAGCTAAATCCAAATGTTTTATGCAGATCAAGTATCATGTTCAGTCCATACTTTCCTGCCCATTCCAAAGCGTTATCGATATAGACAAAACCATCCTCTTTATAGTTTCCTTCTGCATCCTCAACCAGGTCATAATCAACCGGAACTCTTATATGGTCCAGTCCCCAATTTGCGATCTTCTTTACATCCTCTTCATGAATAAAACCATCATACCTCTCCTTAGTATGATCACACTGTGATAACCATCCTCCCAGATTGATTCCATGCATATATCCTGTCATTGTCTTCAAAGCCGTTACCTCCCAAAAATAAATCTTTTATGCCATCATACCCTAATACGATTTTAGTATATATCATTTTAATAACTATTAATGTCAAAATGCTTAACACTTTTATAGCGAAGAATTATACCAGCTTTAAGGCTTCGCTTATGTTCGAAACATATACTACTTCAACACCTTGACCTTCTATACTTTTTGATGCATTTGACTTTGGAGCAATAACCCTGGTATAGCCAAGCTTTTCAGCTTCTTTTATTCTCTGCGAGATATTTCTTACTCCCCTTATTTCTCCTGCAAGACCAATCTCTCCAATTATTACAGTACCCTTATCAATCGGACGATCTCTGAACGAAGAGGCGATAGAAAGAACCACTCCAAGATCCGTAGATGGATCATTTATCCTGAGACCACCTGCAACATTTACGTAGCAGTCACAGCCGGACATATTGATTCCACCTCTTTTTTCAAGCACTGCAGTAAGAAGTCCGACTCTGTTATAATCAAGACCTACACTTGTACGCTTTGGCATACTGAAGTTTGAATCAGTACAAAGTGCCTGTATCTCAACAAGCATCGCTCTCGTTCCCTCGATTATACAAACCACTGCTGAACCGGAGGCATCCTCCGGTCTTCCACTCAGGAAAAACTCAGACGGATTAATAACCTCCTCCAGGCCGGTGTCAGTCATGTTGAAAACACCTATCTCATTCGTGGAACCGAATCGATTCTTATTTGCACGAAGAAGCCTGAAGCCTCCACTGTTATCTCCTTCAAAGTATAGAACTGAGTCCACCATATGTTCCAGTGTTCTCGGTCCCGCAACTGTTCCTTCCTTTGTCACATGACCTACAATAAATATAGCAGCACCCTTTTTCTTTGCTATCTGAAGAAGCCTTGAAGTAACCTCTCTTACCTGAGATATGGTTCCCGGAGCCGCCTCTACATTAGATGCCTCTATAGTCTGGATAGAGTCTATCACGACAACCTCAGCCTCAAGACTGTCTATCTGACTCTCGATGTTATCCATATCGTTATCGCTCAGAAGCATAAGCCGTTCTTCCATCACGCTTCCGGCATCTATACCAAGTCTTACCGCCCTGGACTTTATCTGTGACACTGATTCCTCACCCGATACATACAGAACCTTTTCATCTTCCTTTACAAGATTTCTGCACATCTCAAGAAGCAGCGTCGACTTTCCGATACCCGGATCACCACCGACAAGAACAAGCGAACCCTTTACTATTCCTCCTCCAAGCACACGATCAAGCTCAGATATATGTGTACTTATCCTGCTTTCCTCAGAGGACGAAACATTTTTGATACTTGTTGCTTTAGGTCTGTCCGATGCAGAGACAGTTTTATTTGATCTTGTTTTTGTTACCTTCTCTTCGACAAACGAATTCCAGGCTTTACAGGCGGGACACTGTCCCATCCATTTTCCATATTCATTGCCACATTCCTTGCAATAGAATATTTGTTTTTCCTTTGCCATTTTAAACCTCAAAAAATACGAAAGAACACCGCAGCTTATTACCTGCGGTGTTCAGTCATATATTAATTTTTTTCTATTACGACATCGACCTTGTCATTTTCCTCAAGCTCTACGCTGATACTCAGTTTACCACCCAGATTGGTCTTCATTTTTCCAACATATACGTCAGCAACATGAACCTTATATTCTGTTTCTGCCTCGAGCTCAAGTGTTACCTGTGCATCCTTGTCCCCTTCAACACTGAACATTACCTTCTTATCATTAGCTCTGAACTCATGAACTGCTGTTCCGGGAACTGATTCATAAACAAACATGCCGTTTCTTTCAAGCTTAGTTATTTCATTAAACGTTTTGATCTTATAACTGTCTCCGTTATACTCAAACCCGTCTTTTTTGGTTTTCGTCTCCAGTTCGTAATTACCAAAACTGATAGATCCGTTTTCTTCTTCCCTTATAAGCTCGTCAATAACTGCCATTTTTCTTACCTCCCAAGTGATATAGGTTTTCCGGACCATTCCGGAACCATCACCAAATCAAAATACTACAAATATAATATAACAAATAATACGCTTTATTGCTAGCGTTTTATTGATGTTTCACTTTGAATGAAACCTCACCATTTTGAACAGAAATACTTATGGTATCTCCCTTCTTTATCTCGCCTGAAATAAGCTTTTCAGAAAGCGGATCTTCAACATATTGAATGACTGCACGTCTAAGCGGCCTTGCACCAAAATCCTTATCATAGCCTTTTTCAAAGATGAATTTCTTAAGCCTTGAACCATAAGAAAGCTTGACGTCGAGATTCTTCTTTACCCTGGTCTTAAGCTCACCGATCATTAGCTCGGCTATATCCATAACCTGCTTTTCTGAAAGCGGTTCAAATACGATTATATCATCGAGACGATTCAGGAACTCAGGTCTGAAGAGCTTCTTCACCTCATCCATCACTCTGCCCTTCATCTCATTATATGACTTCTCCCGACTTTCATCAGTAACAAAGCCTATCTGCTTCGGATCGATTATTCTATCCGCACCAAGATTTGAAGTCATTATAATAATCGTATTCTTGAAATCAACTCTTCTTCCCTGAGCATCTGTGATTATACCATCATCAAACACCTGAAGAAGTATGTTGAACACATCCGGATGTGCCTTTTCCACTTCATCAAAAAGTATGACACTGTACGGATTTCGTCTGACCTTTTCCGAAAGCTGTCCGCCCTCGTCATAGCCGACATAACCCGGAGGAGAACCAACCATTTTCGATACACTGTGCTTCTCCATATATTCAGACATATCAACTCTGATAAGACTCTTTTCATCTCCGAAAAGTGCCTCGGCAAGAGCCTTTGAAAGCTCTGTTTTTCCAACACCGGTAGGTCCCAGGAAGAGAAATGTACCAATCGGCCTTTTAGGATCTCTGAGTCCTGATCTGCTGCGCCTTATAGCCTTCGAAACAACCGAAACAGCTTCGTCCTGTCCTACAACTCTTTCATGCAGCTTTTCGTCCAGACTGAGAAGTCTTGACTGTTCACTTTCACTGAGCCTGCTGACAGGTATCTTCGTCCATATAGAAACTACCTCAGCGATATCATCAGGAGTTATAAGCTTTAGCTCCTCAGCTTCCGTGGCTACATTTGCACTTTCATATTTTTTCAGATTCTTACGCATTAACGCCGCCTGCTTCAGGTCGCCTTCACTAAGCGCATCATCCAAAAGTCTTTTCATAAACCAGATAGACTCAGAGCTGTACTCATAAGCAAAGCCCTTTGGAATATCACCAAGCTTCGCTCTGGCTGCAGCCTCATCCATAAGATCGATTGCTTTATCCGGCAGAAATCTGTCATTTATATATCTGGTTGAGAGCTCTACAGCCGCCTGAATCGCCTCATCAGTTATCTTCACCTGATGGAACTGCTCATAGGCACTTCTAAGTCCAAGGAGAATATCGAGCGTCTCTTCCTTAGTCGGCTCCTCAACCATTACAGGCTGAAATCTTCTTTCAAGAGCTTCATCCTTTTCTAT
>CACYJP010000121.1 GCA_902774725.1 uncultured Lachnospiraceae bacterium | reverse complement strand
GCAGATAATGTATCAGTTGAGACAATCATCGACCGTATCGTAGGAGCTATTCAGACTCCATAGTCGGCAGGAAAGAGAGTAAGTATGGATTACGATTATTTAGCCAGAATTAAGGCATCCATAACTTTATATACGAGAAAGAAGACTTCGAACATCCTTGATGGTGAGTTCGGCTCGATTTACAGAGGTAGAAGTTTCGACTTCGATGATCTTCGTGAGTATGTCTACGGCGACAGCGTCCGCGACATAGATTGGAAGTCATCGTCGAAGACCGGCCGCGTGCTGATACGTAGATACATCGCGGATAAGAAGCATAATATCCTGTTCGTGGGTGACGCAGGTGCGAAGTTCAAGGGCGACACAGATAAGGGCGAGGCTAAGACCGCTATCGCGCTAAATGTGCTCGGTACCATTAGCTACCTTGTCAACGATCACGGTGATGATTATGCGCTGCTGACAAGTACGGATAAGGGCTACGACTTCAGCTTCTTTAAGTCAGGTAAGCAGCATTTAGAGCGACTCCTTATGAGATATGAGAAATGTCTCGCAGAGGAAGAGTCCAAACCACTTAATAAAACCCTCGACTATATAGCCGAGAATCTTAGAAGAAAAATGATCATATTTATCATCACGGATATGGAAGGAATTGCAAGCCTTGATGAGAATCTGCTCAAGAGACTCACAGTCCGTAATGATGTAATGCTGATAAATGTAGAGGATGCCTATCTGACAGGCGACAGCCTTTATGATCTCGAGGCAAAGTCTTATGAGAAGAGATTTCTTCTCAGGGATAAGAAGCTTCACGAAAGAGAGCTTGCAGATAGAAATGCCCGTAAGAATGCGGCAAAGAATATGTATAAAAAATACTGCATCAGCTCGGTCGATATAAGCCGTGAGGAAGATGTAGTAGACAAGATAGTAGAATTATTTGAGAGGCACAGGAATGAAAACGTCGGTTGAGCTTCAGGATCCTTTTTCATATATGCTCATCTGGCTCATCCTGGCTGTCATCATACTGGCGGCATTTGTTTTCACTCAGGTTTACTTCAGAAAGAAGCTGCGTGAAGAACTCAGGAAGGCCAAGAAGATCAGGCTTAAGAAAATCAGTGAGGCTACTCTTGAAGGAAAGAAGAGAAAGTATATCACTGAGCTTGAATTTATTGAGATGGATCTAAGAAACAATAAAATAGATAAGAGAGAAGCTTATCTGAGAATGAGTAAGACGATAAGAATGTTTGTTCATGATGTAACAGGAATAAATGTTCAGAAGTACACTCTGATGGAGATAAAGCGTGTAAATATCCCTCAGCTGACACAGCTCGTAAGGGAGTATTATGAGCCGGAATTTGCGCTCAGGTCAAGCGCTGATGCTGCGACATCGATCTACAGAACAAGAAACACGATAAGCTACTGGAGAAGATAAAATGCTCTTTTTAAATCCAAAGGTGCTGAAATGGGGACTGCCTGCACTTGCAGTTCTGATCATTATATTCCACCTTATTAAGAAGAAAATTAAATATAAAGGCGGTATCAAGGCAGCAAATACATCCTTCGTTAAGGGACTCAGTATTTATAAGAACAAAAGGCGCTTTTATACATTTGTGTCCTATGCTCTTGAGATCTGTATAATCGGAACCCTTGTTTCGACTATGTTCCTCATCGCTCGTCCTGCAAAGAAGGAGAGTGTGAGCAACGGTACGAAGAAGAGAGATATCTTCTTATGTATGGATGTTTCCTACTCCATCTATGCCCTGAATGAGGACCTCGTAGAGAATCTCGAGGACGTTGTAAGAGGACTCGATGGAGATAGATTTGGTATCTCTATTTACAATACTTCAACAGTACTTTATGTACCGATGACTGACGATTATGATTTCATCATATCCAAGCTCGAGGAGCTTAAGGAGTATTTCAAGCTTCAGAGCGAGTTCATGGATAAGTACTATGACGAGACTACAAATACCTATGATTATGATTACAATGAGTATGACGACTATCTCGCGCTTCAGGAGAAGCTTGATTATTGGGATGCGGGTACTCTTGTAAATAACTATATCAAGGGTAGCTCACTTGTAGGAGAGGGACTTGCTTCCTGTGTTTACAGCTATCCGAGACTTGAGGATGAAGACAGAACAAGAGTCATCATCATGTCGACTGATAATGCTCAGGAGGAGCGTGAAACACCGCTTGTCGAGCTGGATGAAGCGACTGATATATGTAAGAAATACGATATCACTGTATTCGGACTTTTCCCTATGAAGGAGAAGTGGAGTGGAATGAACACGACGGATTACGCGAATGACAAGAGTGAATTCGAGAAATGTGTTCAGAAGACCGGAGGAAAGTTCTACGAGGAAAGTAAGACACTTACGGTTGAGGATATCGTTAAGGATATAGAAAAAGAAGAAGCACTTGAGGTTGAGGAGATAACTACGACCAAGATATATGATCAGCCGGCCGTACCTGTTATCGCACTTCTCAGCTTCCTGGTTGTGATTCTTGTAATAGGACTGGTGATCAAGCTATGATAACGAAACCTATCGTACCTATTTACATAGTTCTCCCTGCACTTATCATAATTCTGGGAATCTATGTATGGGGCATGATCAAAAAAAAGAATAAAACATTTTACAAGGTGCTTGGAATAGCGCGTATTCTCGCGATACTTACTCTGGCATTTCTCATCAATCTCAGGATTATGGAGAAGGAATATAATGCTGAGGTCGAGATGAAGAACTTAGATGTGCTTTTCGTAGTCGACTCCACCATAAGTATGTGGGCAGAGGACTACAACGGCGACGATACCAGAATGAGTGGAGTGATAGATGATGTAGACTACATTATAAGTGAGCTCAGCGGAAGTAACTTCGGTCTTATCAGGTTTGATAACAGAGCTCAGATACTTGCACCATTTACTCAGGATTTCGAGACCGTAAAGGATGCATTTACCACTATAAAGACACCTGACGTAAACTATGCTAAGGGTACATCGCTAAATGTATGTAAGCCGGAAACTCTTCAGCTGCTGGAGTCCTCCAGTAAGAAGGATGAGAGACTTACGATACTGTTCTTTATAAGTGACGGAGAGATAACAGATGGTTCAGAGCTTGAATCCTTCAAGGATCTAGAGCCTTACGTAGATGCCGGAGCGGTTCTCGGTTACGGAACAGAGTCCGGTGGAGAGATGCAGTATGACGACTGGGGTTCATATGTAAAGGATCCTGAGACAAATCAGCGCGCCATCTCCAAAATGGACGAGGGCAATCTGAAGAAGATTGCAGAAGACCTTGATATCGACTACATCCATATGGATGATACTGCAAATGTCAGATATCTGATCGAATCAATAAAGAGCGGAAGCTCACTTACTATAGAGAAGTCAGACTCAGTAACATATAGAGATACTTACTTCTACTATGCAATTCCACTCGCAGTTTTACTGCTGCTGGAGCTTATTCTTTTTATCAGAAGAGGAAAGATCTAAAACCTTATGAGTAAAGAAAAGTCTGAAGACAAGACAAAGGACAAGGCAAATAATAAGCCGGAAAAAAAGAATAGTGATAAGTCAGCTGTGAAATCCGAGAAGCAGGCAGCAAAGGAAGAGAAGAAGGCTGAGAAGAAGAAAGCGAAGAGCCTCGATAAGGAACGTATCAGAGAAGAAAGACGAGAGGACAGAGAGGCACGCTTCAAGATAGAGAACCCGGTTAAGTTCATGAGAATCATAACTATAGTGGGTATCTTTTTCGCGCTCATTGCTGCTTTCTTTGCGATGAAGTATATAGTCAATCTGGTATTTCTTATTAACTACGATAACGGAAGCTATTCAGTTGAGACGGAGGAATTTCTTCAGCATCTGAACATACCTGAGGGTTATCTTCCACATTATAATGCGGGAAATGCACATTATAAGCTTCAGGAATATGATAAGGCTATAGCTGAGTATCAGATGGCGCTGATGGCTCATCCAAGCGAGAAGAAGGAATGTGATATAAGAGTAAACCTTGCACTTGCAATGCTTCAGAAGATAGACTTTGACCATCTCGAAACTGAGAAGGATAAGGAAAATGCAATACGTACTCTTCAGGCAGCAAGAAATGTACTCTGTGAGAAGGGCTGTGCTGATCCTTATGGAACAAACGGACACGACCCGGAGGCTGAACAGCTGAAGCAGGATATAGACAAGATGCTCGAGGAGCTGGGGGCTGAACCTGAACCACCAAAGAGTGATAAGGATAAGAAGCAGAATCAGGGTAACGGCGGTGGCCAGGATAAGAAACAGACTCAGAGAGAGAAAGAGCTTCAGAAGGAACTTAATGAGCAGAAGAAGGAAGCTAACGAGCAGAGAAGAGATTATCAGGATCAGAAGGATATGCAGACTGGCTCTGGAGGCGGAGATCAGACCGGCGGTGGACATAGTCAAGATGAGGATATAAAGACCTGGTAGATAGAAATGGGAAACAGAAGAAATAACAACTTAAGATGGGATAAGCTGGACAACACTGCCCAGCTTTTTCCCGTTATAGCGAGAGAGGGGATGAGCAATGTTTATCGTCTCTCTGTTGTATTAAAGGAAGAAATAAATCCTGAGGCTCTTCAGAAGGCTCTTGATAAAGTACTTCCTTATTTTGATGTCTTTAATTCAATGATGAAGAAGGGCATCTTCTGGTACTATTTTGAGGAGAATAAAAGAAGTGCTCCGAAGGTCAGGGAGGAATACAGCTATCCGTGTCAGTTTATAAATCCCTACAATAACAATAATTATCTGTTCAAGGTAACCTATTACAAAAACAGGATAAACCTTGAGGTTTTCCATGCACTGACTGATGGAAACGGAGCCTTCAGCTTTCTGAAGGAGCTTACCTATCAGTATCTGAGAAATGTAAAGCCTGAGCTTGAGGGAAAGGTAAAGGACGGACTCGGAATAGAGACCTCGCTGGACTCTGAGGACAGCTACTTAAATAACTATAAGAAAAAAGAAAAGAAGAGCTATAAAACAAGACGTTCGATTATTTTAAAGGGCTTCAAATTCCAGACGAACTGTATGGGTGTTATACACGGAGTGATGAGTGTACAGGATATAAAGAAGGTTGCGAAGCAGTACGGTGTGACTATCAATCAGTACATAGTTGGCGCCTACACCTGGGCCATCTACACCAGCTACCTGAAAAAGAGGTCCTCGAAGAAGCCTATCGTTACGGCAGTGCCGGTAAACCTTCGGCCTTACTTCGGCTCCGATACAAATAAGAATTTCTTCGTAGTCGTGTCAGCTGTGTTCGAGCCTAAAAAGGAGGACTATACATTTGAAGAGGTGCTTGAGATCACGACAAACAGTCTGAAGGAACAGATAACAAAGGAGAATCTGGAAAAGCTTTTCTCCTACAATGTTTCCAATGAACTAAATGTAATGCTCCGCGCTGTGCCTCTTGTTTTTAAGAAGATGGCGATGAAGCAGGTTTACAATGCCTCCGCAAAGGCAAATACCACTACAGTCACGAACCTCGGAATACTCAGCACAACTGATCCGTATTCCCAGTATATAGACAGGTTCCAGGCAATACTTTCTATGTCAAAGGGACAGAATATGAAGATAACAGTCTGCTCCTACAAGGATGTGCTGGCGCTTACCTTTAGCTCTTGTCTGAAGAATACTAACATACAGAAGGCTTTCTTCAGGAAGCTGTCTGAGGATGGAATAGGTGTGACAGTTGAAACAAATGGAGTTTATTATTAAAGACTTTGGAAGTGAGTAAAAATGGCCGGAAGATGTATGAGATGTAAAATAGATATAGTGGATGATACTCAGGAGTGCCCACTCTGCCACGGCGTGCTGGACGGCGAGAGTGATTCTGAGGACTTTGTGTCTGTTACTTATCCAAATGTTGCGGAGATTCTGAAGCTCCCGATACTTGTGATACGTATCGTTATTTTTGCGTCCGTTATCGTGCTTGCAGCGGCTATGATCGTAAACTATATAACCTTTGACGGGGTATACTGGTCGGCGATTGTGGCAGTAGGACTTTTCTATGGATGCTTCACGCTGGTGCTGCTGCTCAAGGAAAGAAAGAGCCTTCAGAGAAATATACAGATACAGATGTGGATGGTTATAATACTATCTGTTGTCATGGACTATCTTCTGGACTTCAGAGGATGGTCGCTAAAGTACGCGGTACCGATCACGGTTGTTGCGATAGATATAGGTGTTATAGTATTTATGATAATAAAGATAAATGGCTGGCAGGCCTTTATCATGTCGGAGATAGTTACATTTCTCATAAGCGTGATCAATATCGTGCTGATGCTGAAGGGCGTTACGGATGTTTCGCTTTTTGCGATGGCAGCAGTCGGCTTCACGGGACTTGTGCTTCTCGGAACAATATGGTTCGGACAAAGGATGATATCAAATGAAATACAGCGAAGGTTCCAGGTCTGATCAGCTGAGCCACCGCGCGCGGGCTATCAGGACAATTGTAAAGGAATTTAATAACAGCAAGCTTTTTGAGTCGAAGAGTGACATGCTAAGCAGAAATAAAAGTGAGATGGATGTGGATTATAAGTATCCGGAACATCTCAGCGCTGAGAGGATAAGCCGAAAGAACTATGTGATGGAGAAGCTTACCTGGAAGGATTCTGAGAGCAAGTGGGCTATACTTCATCTGCATGGTGGTGGCTATGTCATGCCGATCAGGAAGGTGCATAAAAAAATAGCCGGGCTTTACAGCGAGGTTGGCGGTGGAGCAACCGTGTACACGATCGACTACAGAGTTGCACCGGAGAATAGATTTCCGGCGGCACTCGAGGATGCTATGGATGCCTATGAATATCTGATCGAAGAAGAGGACTATGACAGTGACTGCATAATACATTGCAGCACCACTATATCCAGTTGAAGTAATGTGTCCTAAGATATCACTAGAAGTAGGATTTTTTCTAGTTGAAGTTATCATTGTTCCAGAAGATATAGAAACATTTACACCCTTTGCTGACAACGCTGAAGGAGTTACATTGGTAAGAGAAGCTGTACTTCCGTTGTTACTCTTGAAATCAAAAGA
>CACYJP010000120.1 GCA_902774725.1 uncultured Lachnospiraceae bacterium | reverse complement strand
GCTGTGTGTATGAGAAGGATCTGTAGTTATTTCTCCTGAAGCATCCACAAAATATCCATCTATCCACTCATTAACAGCCAAATACCCACTAGCCTTAAAGTAATAACAGCTTCCGTCTATCCAAAGCCATGTATTTACCGGATACCAGCCTGATGCATCAGTATACCACCATCCAGTAGAATCACTTGCCCAGTAGCCTCCGGAATACGCAGTATTCCACGTTCCGTCCGCGTTCAGCCAGCAGCCGTCACGGTATTCTGAATATGAATAATCCATATATCCATTTCCAAGAAAATAATACCAGTAGCCGTCTATCTCTGTCCAGCCCATAGCGTAGCTTCCATCTGAATACTCATACCACCAACCGTTTGAATTAGATTTCCACGATCCGCCGGTGGCAAAGGAATTTAAATTTGTGAATGATACTGTAATTAAAAGGCATAAAGCTAAAACTACATCGATTTTTCTTTTCATTATGTTGAACCTCCAGTAAGTGATTTTTGAATATATCATTAAGTCAATTATATAAACATTTATAGGCATTTGCAATTATATAAAACATAAACAGATTAAACCATTTGATCTATTCTTTTAATATCTTCCACTTTGTTAACTAGCAAATAAGACTTTCATCATATACGGCGTTCCATCATTATATATATTAGAAATATTAGAATTTTTTTCCATAATAAAAAGCCTATATTTCTATAGACTTTAATATACATTTATATACCTTATGACGCAAAGATATAGAATCATCCTTCACAGACTCATTGCCTAGTTGATGAATAATGTAAATAACCTCCAAACCCATCTATGTTCTTTATTTTTTCGCAGTTTATACATTTCATACGTATTTCTATTTTATCTTTTTTCGTTGGTCTTTAATCTAAAAGCGAAGTATCTATTTCAAGCCATTTGAAAGTATAGTTTTTCAATAATTCTATCATATTTCTTGACGAATTCAAAAAGAATATGTATAGTCAAAAAGAACCAAACAATGGAAGAGTACTCATTGTTCGGTTCTTCTATTATCTTAGGATATCTAATTTACAGAAAATCTTTCACACTCTCGATATAAAAATATCTCACAAACAAAAAATAGCCTGTGAGATACTTCTATACAACATCATATACTTATTTATTAATCTTTCAAATAACCATTTTCATCAAAATCATAAAACTTATGATCAATCTGTATCCTTTCATCCTTTGCATACCATCCATACTGGTCTCCGAACCACCAGCCCTTTTCGTCCTGATGCCATTCACCTACTGAGCTTCCAAGAGCACCACTTTTTGTAAGATAATAGCCATCTACATACTCATCAGCCGCCATAACTCCATAACAGTCAAGCCATCTATATCCCTTGAAGAAATAGTACCAGGTTCCATCGATCTGCTGCCAGCCATCTAAGCATACACCTTCTGTATCACCTACATAATACCAGCCACCTGTCCAGAATGCATTTAACTCAACCCAAGTATTAGGTTTTACCAGATAACCGGATGTGTCGAAAGCATATGTGGTTCCGTCTATGTTATATATACCCATATCGATTCCATCTTCCAAAGATTTCTTAGGGTTTTTATAAAGGTACTCTTCTCCATTTGTATAATACCAGCCATTTGCATCTGACTTCCAATCCCATTTCTTCTGTCCGCTTTTTGCGCCACTCTGATATCCATCTATAAAAAGATTACTCCACTTAACATATCCATTAGAATCAACGTAAAAATCATCTTGATATTTAACATTAGTATCACGATCTTTCGTATACCGAACATGCCAGCCTGGTGTTACACATTCTTTGGTTACTTTATTTACATACCAATATCCATAATCGTTATTTGCTTCTGTCCAGGTAGTAGCATCATCTGTCTGTTCTGCATCAATACCAGTAGCATTTGCAGTCGTTCCTAAGCACCCTACGAGTAGCAGAACAGCCAATGCACCTCCCAACATTTTTCTTACATTTTTCACACCCAGTTTCTTCAATGTTACATCCTCCTTTTTTCCCTGCAAGCAGGAACGTATTTTGACTTTTGACACTTTTGTCAAATTATAACACAAATGGTTGAATGATGCACTAAAACTGGTGCATCGTATTTGTGATATACCAACATATTTAATAAAAATCACCCAGGAAATAGATGAAAAATGGACTGTGCATTTTCACACAGTCCAAAATAAGTGCCTACAAGTACTTCTACTCATAGACGCCTTATCGCCGTATCTAATCAAAACGTTCATATACTATTTTTAATTGGGCAACCCACTCCTATACATATCTTAGCGGCAAACACCATCTGCTCCGAGCCAAAATCCATCAATATAACAGTTAGTAAATATATAGCCATTGCCGCTAAAGTAATACCATGCACCATCAACTTTATTCCAACCGTTATATAGATACCATCCAGTATTACCTCCATACCACCAACCTAAATTATCTTTATGCCAGGAGCCTACAGAGTAACTACTATTCCAGCTTCCATCTGTCTTGAGTATGTATCCACCTCGGACACATCCTCTTTCCATACAACCATCAGAATTAAAATAATAATATTTACCGTCTATCATACACCATTCAGATTTTGGATAACCTTAAATGAAGGCTCGACATTTCCGCCAGTATAAGAGATTTTAGAACTAGTGAGGGTAATGATTGGGAATTGGTGAGTATCATAATAACTCTTATATCCTCAATTGTAGGCATAATCCTTCTCTCCCTACTTTGTTTTTACATATTCTTTGTATTCCCACAATCAGTACTTGATTTCCCAATATCCACTCTTTCTAGATCCAACTCGTTCGATAATCCCCATTGAAACAAGCTTATCGATATGTCTATGAACCGTAGGAGTGGATTTTCCAATTGTTTCCGCCATTTCGGCAATTGTAGAACACGCATTCTTCTTAAGTACTTTTATTATTTGATTATCTACATCAGTCAATTTAACTGTATTAATATCATTTATTATATCATTTATCTTATCACTTATTTTATCATTTATCTTATCACTATTTGTTCTCTTAAATATAAATGTAAATCCATATTCATCATTCTAATCTATCTTTCATCTTCATCACCCCGATAATTTTTACTAAAAATGTAATTTTGCATGTCATTCGCAGAGCACACAAAAAGCACCTCCGGTATGGCATTATTGCCACACCATAAGAGGTGCAGTTATCCAAGTGATCACTTAATTAAACAGTCTCTTAAACTATTTCAAAGACACACCAAGAACAACTGTTTCCTCTGCGTTTACTATTCTGTTCTCAAAACTTCGATTAAGCATATTGTCCTCCTTTTCGTCTGGGTTAATAGTTACAAAAGAGACTCGTGCATGTCTCAACATTTATGAAATATATAACAATCGGTAAAGCATGTCAACACACTTCACAATTAATATACATTTATATACCTTACTACAATTTACATTCTGGCCCTTATACGATTTGCTTGTCCGATAAATGCAGGTATGGCGATTGCAAATACCGCAGCGACGACAAAAAATATAAAAACGAATCCGGTACGCGGGCCTTCTGCAGCATATGATTTATCAGGAGCAGCCGGATCATAATGTACATCCACCGGTTTTCTCGTTAAAGTATCAGCAGATGTATAACCATAACTAAATCTGCCGGAGGTATGATACTGAACCCCATCTACGCTGTAGTTTGCCGTCAGGTATGGCTGCACCCTGCGACCGTTGGAAGGAAATACAGAAATCACTTCGCCTGTGGTTTCTGCCGTACAGCGACTTTTAAGATTATTCGCTCTTACCTGCCCCAGCACTCCTAAAACTACAAATATAATGGCAAGCACCGCGCTTCCTATGGCACATTTCATACTACGCGATGCCTGCTCTTCCTTTGTCATATCAGTCCAAGCTTTCATATATCAGAACTCCTTTTCAGATTCTGATTTATTATAACATAAGATTCAGTATATCATAAAAGCATATTAAAAATAACAGACACATTAGTTCAATCCCCATAATCCATACGGATCACGTTTTAACTCATTTTCATATAACGAAACCACAGACCATATATCAAAAAACAGTATCTTACATTCACCAATTGTAGTTTCTTTAATGAGCCCTTTTTCATAGGCCATGTCCTGTATTTTGTACCATGCCTTTACAGGCGGATGCCCAGCTTCCATGAACCATTCATCAGGGGGATATTTTCGGTTAATCTCGTCTGATGGTTCAAATCTCTTATTTATATCATCCGGAGTTATCCCTTCCACATAATGCATTGCGGTAAGCTTATAAATATCAACCCCAAGCATAAGAGCCATTCCACCGTTGTGGATCGGATAATCAAGTCCACTGTTTACAGCCTCTTTTCCATGCTTCCCCCAACCGGAAGTGCTGATAGTATCCGCCCCTGTATAAGTATCTGGTAGTTTGCGAAATGTATCTGCCACAATCCCCATAGCCGTCCTGTCGGAATCAGACGGTAGAACCTTTATCTTTACTGTAATCCCCATTTTTTTGTCCTCTTCAGAAAGTGGCAGTTCCGGGCTCAGCCTAAGTGCCGGCATGAAAATACTTCCTTCTTCCGTGACAAGCTCCTTCAATGTATCGATTACAGTCTCTGCACCGCCCTCAAGTTCACCGAAACTGCTAAGAGACGTATGCACCTCTAATGTCATCCCTTTACAGACTCCCAGCGATTTTAAGGATTCTTTTAATTCATTCTTCGTAACCACGATTAACTAATCTCCAATCACTATTTTATCCCAAGTTTCAGGATACAAGAAGTAATTCAACAGTTCATTTACTCCGTTTTTATCCATATCGCCGGTCTGACTCCCATTCCGGAATTATTAACAGTTTTCCCATCCGTATTTATATTTCCCTTTGCGTCAACGTACATAGCCTTCAGTTCGCCGGATCCCATATCCGTTAACCACCATGGTGCCCTTTTATCGCTGTCGCTTATTCCCTGGGTTTGGACAGCCTTAGTGGCAGTTGCTATTCTATCTTCCGAGGAAGGCATATACTTTTCCACCTCTGCCTTAGATAAAACAAAAACAAGCTCCGTTTTAACCCTTATATCCTCGTAATCATAATCACCGGTTTTATTGATAAAGTAGGAAAATGCATTCTTATCGGTTATGTTCCAGTCAGGGTTATCTTCACTCTTTTTTCCGCAAAGCATTTTTCTCTCTTCTTTCGAAAATGCAGAAGAATAAAAATCATGATTAAGCATACGGCACAGTTTAGAATCTTTCCAAGAAGTATCATTATGGTATTCATGATACGAGTAGTCATACAAAACTTTCTCCGAAACCAGAAGCATATGCCCATCCTGCACATCATAAACTTTCCAGGATATCGGCTCTTCTTTATCAAGACTATAGTCCTGTATAATTCTTCCAAACTCTACTGTATCACCAACTTTCGCCGATTCCAAAAAAGATTTCTCTTCACTGACTAGAGCGGTATTATTATAGATATTTTTGTAAACTACAACACCCTCGAAGAACAGCATCGCGGCAAATGCTACCACATATACATACTTAAATCCCTGGATTATGTCCCATATCCTGTAAGCCTTTTCTCTAGCTTCGAAGGTGGTTTCGTCATTAAATCTCGGTTTCTTAAACGACAGGAAATAATCCGAATAAGTATTATAAAAATTCAGGATAAAATTATCAGCAAGAGACAGGAGCCATGCACAGACAATCGACGCCGCGTAAGTTAGTATCATATATTCGACATCCGGCATATCTCCATCCACACCTCTAAATAACATCCATCTGAAAACATCATGAATCAGATACACCTCTAAGCTAATCCTACTCAAGAACTTAAGCGCTTTATTCTTAAAATGCACCTTCATATTGAGAAGAAGTATCACCAGCATAAATAGCACACAAAGAATTATCTGCGTCACAAGCGAGAGAGCTTTTTCGAGATATCCCGGATGATTTTTCCACTCCTGATAATAACCAAAAGTGCCAATTACATTTTCCTCCAATATGAACCATCCGACTAACAAAACGATGGATAATGGTAGAAGAATAGGAAAAAACCTTCTCATAAAGCCTTTAATCTTCTCCTCAAATCTGGCAAAGTACATTCCCATCATAAAGATCAGAGTTGTATTGTACCACCACTCTCCCATAAACCAGTGGCCATTGATGCTTGTATTATCATGCCCAAGTAACAAGCACATGATAATAAAGAAAAAAGTAAAAATCAGCAACTTTGCAAATGCTCTCGACTCAGTCTTGTATTTTTTAAAGCACAAATAGAATACGACATAAAGGATTATCAGTTCTACAATGAACCATGCATTCGTGTTTATCAAGGTAAAACCGAAAATAGATGTGAATATGTGACGTACCTCACTAATCCTGTCAACGGAAAGAGTCACGATATAGATGATATTTGTAACAAGAAAAGGAAGAATTATTCGAGGGAGTCTCTTAGCAAGAAAGCCCTCCAAATAATTCTCTTTTGTTTTGTAACTCTTATATAGTCCAAAGCCCGAAAAGAAGAAAAAGATCGAAGTAAATAGAATGCCGAATGAATTCCATACGGTAATAGGGCCTTTTTTTATTTCACCATACCTGGTGATACTTTGAACCATGTGATGAAGAATTATCATCAATGCAGCAACAGCCTTGAGAGCATTTGACTGAGTCATACTCCAGGCCTCATCATTGTATTCGCCCTTCTTCCTTATACTACATCCTGCAAATAAAACTATAACTATTGCCAAAGGATATGATAATAATAAATAATTGGACATAATGCTTGTTTCTCCACTATTTCATGTATACCTTACAAAAATGTCGCAAATGTTTTTCGATGTATGCCATGCACTCTTCCTCACACTGCGGCTGTCTGTCTGACCTTGCTATTTGCAGAACAGCCGGTGCGGTGAGCTCTACAGCAAGAAGCTCCGGATCATCTTTTTTGACGAGCCCTTCATCCATCATCCCTTTGATGATTTTTGCAAACATACTCTGTATCCCGTCCAGCTGATGTCTGGTTGTAGCCTCAGATATCCGTTCATTCCTAAACTGTTCCTGGACAAGAAGCATCCTTGTCTTACGGATTACAGGATCCTTTATTGTGAATGAAATCCTTTTCATAGTCACTTTAATAAACTCTTCCTGGCTCTTTGGCACTTTACCGATATTATTCTCTGATCCAAACATTTCCTCATACCGCGCTTCAGCAGAGTCAATCAGTGCATTCAGTATATCCTCTTTTCCCTTGTAGTGCTTGTATAACGATGGAGCTTTGATTCCGACAATACCCGCAATCTGTTCCACACTT
>CACYJP010000119.1 GCA_902774725.1 uncultured Lachnospiraceae bacterium | reverse complement strand
CGAAACAGCAACTAACAGATATGTTGGTTACCTCCCGGATGTTCCGGAGTTCTATCCATATATGAAGGCAAGGGAATAACTAAAGCTTTGCGGTGAGATAGCAGGGCTTACAGGAAGCGAGCTTAAGACCAGAATAGATGAGCTTCTATCTCTTGTAGGTCTTTCAAAGGAAAAGGGCAGGATAGGTGGTTATTCCAGAGGAATGAAGCAGAGGCTCGGAATAGCTCAGGCACTTATTGGAAGACCAAAGCTTCTCATCTGCGATGAACCAACCTCGGCACTTGATCCGCTGGGAAGACATGAGATACTCGATATATTGCATGAGGCGAAGGAGCATACTTCGATTCTATTTTCGACACATATACTTTCAGATGTTGAGAGAATATCAGATCACATCGCTCTTCTTGAGGGTGGAGAGGTTAAGCTTTCCGGTTCGATAGATGAGATAAAGAAGGTAAGTTCTGAAACCGGAGTAAGGCTTATACTTAAAAATCCTGAGGATAAAAAGAAGATAATGGCAAGCTTTAAGGATGCCACTATGTGCGAAGGCGGACTTGATTTCAAGGGGCTTCGCGAAGATGAAGAGATGAGACTGTTTGGCTTCCTTGCAGAAGAGAAGATCTCAGTGGTGAAGTTTGAGAGAAAAGAGATGGATCTTGAGGACTTATTTATGGAGGCTTTGAAATGAGAGGATTTGGTACATTTTATAAAAAAGAAATAACTGAAATTATCAGAACCTACAAGGCGCTCGTTCTCGGAATCATTTCATTTATCATGGCGATTATGAATCCGCTTATAGCCAAGCTTACACCGTGGCTGATGGAACAGCTTTCAGATCAGATGAAGGAACAGGGCTTTCAAGTTGGAAAAATCACTGTTACGGCGAATCATTCCTGGGAACAGTTTCAAAAGAATTTTTCAACGCTTTTAATTGTTATAATAATCATGCTTTGCAGCAGCTATGTTAAGGAATACGCGAAGGGAACGCTTATCCCGCTTGTTACTAAGGGACTTACAAGAACTTCGATAGTTCTATCAAAGCTGCTTACTCAGATACTTCTTTGGACTGCCTGCTTTGGAGTTTATCTCGGAGTTAGCTGGGGCTACACTGCTTATTACTGGAATGGTCCGGATGCAAAGCTGATTCTTTGGATGAGTCTTTTCTACTGGCTCTTTGGACTTTTCCTTATAGCGTGGATAGCATTTTTTTCATCGTTCCTAAACTCAACTATTCAGGTTCTGATGGGAGTCGGAATTGTTTATTTTATATATATGATGCTTGGAATGATAGGTAAGATAAAGGAGTATCTTCCTACATGGTTACTTAGCAGCGGAGATATACTCAGTAAGAAGCAAATTGCATCAGACTATGTGATAGCTGCTGGAGTAACAGGAGCGATTACGGTAGTACTAATTGTTTTAGCAGTTGTGTTTACTAAACACAGAAAGCTGTAGAAAGGAGAACGATATGGGATTTCCTGAAACCTTTAAAGCTTTATCGGATCCTGTAAGGCGTGAGATACTTACTATGCTTAAGGAAGGGCGCATGTCAGCAGGAGATATAGCAGCAAAGTTTGACATGACACAGGCGACTGTTTCGTATCATTTAAAACAGCTGAAGCAGTCAGATCTTATTTATGAAACTAAGGAAAAGAATTTTATATATTATAGTTTGAATACGTCAGTATTTGAGGATATAATGATGTGGTTTTCGCAGTTTGCCTCAAAAAAAAAGGAGGTAGCAAATGAAGAAAAGAATACTGGGGAAGTATGACATTATTTCTCTTATTATATGTCTTATGACAATAATTCCCGGCCTGATGATTTACAAGGATCTTCCTAAAGAGGTTGCGATACATTTTGATATAAATGGTAATGCAGATGGCTTTGCATCCAGGGGCTTTACCTGCTTTGCTATGCCTCTTATATTTACTGCAATTCAGCTTGTTCTGTGTATTATTACGAATCTTGCGTGGAAGGAAGAGAAGAATAAAAAAGGCGAGATGGTTATTAAAATACTTCCGGCAATCGTTTTCTTTGTTATGATGATATGGATGCTTCTTAATGCAAAAGAAAAAAATCTCGATATAAAAGCATTTGTCGGAATTGTTATGACTGTTATTTTTTTAGTATGTGGAAACTTTCTTCCGAAGATTCGGAGAAATGCATTTTACGGAATCCGTACTCCGCATACCCTCGCTTATCCGGAGGTTTGGGATAAGACTCATCGCTTTGCCGGACCTTTTGTGTTTGTTTCCGGATTCCTTAGCATGATTATCACAGTTATGGGGATGCATCTTTGGGTACTTTTTGTTATAATTCTAGTGACGATAATTGTTCCGTTAATTTATTCGGAAATCGTTTACAGAGAGTTTAAGAAGAGTACTAAGTAAGGCAGGACGATCTTTAATATGTCCCGAGATGCGGAGGTTCTATGCAGTATAGAAAAGATAAAAGCGGTAACGATCTTTCCATGCTGGGTTATGGTTGTATGCGCTTTACGAAGAAGGGCAGCTCTATTGATATAGATAAGGCTGAGAAGGAGATAATGGCTGCATTTAATGCAGGAGTTAATTATTATGATACAGCCTATATCTATCCCGGAAGTGAGGCAGCACTTGGTGAGATACTAGAGAGAAATGGTATAAGAGACAAGGTAAATATAGCAACCAAGCTTCCGCAGTATCTTATCAAAAACAGCAAGGGACTGGATAAATATTTCGAAGAGGAATTATCCAGACTCAGAACTGATCACGTTGATTATTATCTGATGCATCATTTAACAGACGTTGGTGTCTGGGAGAAGCTTAAGGATGCGGGAATTGAAGAATGGGTTAAGGATAAGAAAGAGTCCGGTAAGATACGAAATATCGGATTCTCTTATCATGGAAACAGTGATAATTTCATAAAGATACTTGAGGATTTTGACTGGGATTTCTGCCAGGTTCAGTATAATTATCTGGACGAGGTTACGCAGGCCGGAGTGAAGGGCGTAAAGGCTGCGGCTGCTAAGGGAATCCCGGTTATTATTATGGAGCCACTTCGTGGAGGCAAGCTTGTAAATATGCTTCCTGAAAAAGCTAAGAAGGTTTTTAGTGAAAGTCCGCGTGGATGGACTCCAGCAGAGTGGGCCTTCAGGTGGCTATATAATCAGCCTGAGATAACAGTTGTTCTTTCCGGTATGAATTCACTTCAGATGGTTGAAGAAAACTGTAAAACTGCCAGTGAGATGGAAGCCGGAAGCTTTACTGAAGATGATTTTAAACTACTGGAGGAAGTGAAGGCTGCCATTAAGGAGAAAGAAAAGGTAGGCTGTACAGGCTGCCGCTATTGTATGCCTTGTCCTAAGGGAGTAGATATACCGGGCACATTTGCATGCTATAATACAATGTTTACAGAAGGTAAACGTGCAGGACGATTCCAATTTGCGCAGACCGTAGGACTCGCAAAGGAACCACCATTTGCATCTCAGTGTGTGCAGTGTGGTAAATGTGAACAGCATTGTCCACAGAGCATTCCAATCCGTGAAAAGCTGAAGGAAGCAGATAAAGCACTTAGACCTCTCAGATATAAGGTTGGAATAAGCATTGCCAGAAAGTATTTTTTCAGGAAGAAAAAGAAGAAATGAAAAGAAGACTGCTTATTGTAGAGGATGACAGAGAAATAAGAAAACTGCTCAGCGGTTTTTTAACTGAAAACGGATATATAGTTGAAGAAGCAAAGGATGGAAGTATTGCGTCTCAGATGATATCTGATGAGACATACGACATAATTCTTATGGATATGATGCTTCCTTTTAAATCCGGAGATATTCTGATAAAAGAACTTCGAGAAAGTGAGGACTCCGAAAAGAGAAACACTCCGGTTATTGTTCTTTCTGCAAAGACAATGAAGGATACAAGACTTGAGGTTCTCAGAATGGGAGCGGATGATTACATCATAAAGCCCTTTGACTTAGATGAGGTAATGGTTCGAATAGAGGTAGTTCTGAGAAGGAGTGAGAGCATAGCAGGTGGAGCCGCTTCAGATGATGCCGGTGACAAGTCTGCTCAGCTATCGGGGGGAACACTTGAGCATAATGGCGTAGTGTTTAATAAGTCGCTTAATTCTGTTTTTTATAACGGCTCTCCTATAAAGCTTACGGCTAAAGAGATGCAGCTGCTGGAATTATTTATGGAAAATCCACTTAAGACATTTACTAAAGCAAACCTATACGAGGCAGTCTGGAATGATACCTATTATTATGAGGATAATACCATAAATGTTCATATGAGCAATCTGAGAAACAAGCTGAAGAAGATATCAGGTAAAGAATTTATTGAAACAGTTTGGGGGATAGGCTATAAGCTTTCGAAAAATGATGAGTGAGGAACGTGTCTTAAATGATTAAGGATATAATTATTGTAGTGCTTGTGCTTATCACTCTTATGCTTATTACCAGGCTGATTCTTATCAGAAGGAATCTTAAAGAGATAAGCAGAGAACTAAATAATACAAAAAATGAAGATTATAATCGACAATTAAAAGTTACACTCAGTGATAAGACTGTTGAAAAGCTTGCTGCTGATATGAATCAGAATCTTGATTATCAGAAGTCTCTTAAGATGGAAACTGAAAAGTCAAGGCGTCAGCTGGAACAGTCTATTTCAGATATAGCTCACGATCTCAGGACGCCTCTTACTGTTATAAAGGGCAATCTTCAGATGCTCGAAAATGAGGAGCTTTCGGATAAGGGAAGAGAATATCTTGATATAAGCAGGCGTAAGGCTGATACCCTTAAAGGGATGGTCGACGAATTCTTTGAGCTTTCCGTTCTGGAAAGCGATAGCAAGCCTGTGGAATTATGTAAACTGGACTTGATTGGTTTTCTGTCTGAGTTTATTATAGAAAATGAGACTCTTATAAGAGAGAAGAACCTTTCGCCAAAGATTACATTTCCTGAAAGAACTATTTACGTGAGAGCAAGTAAAGAAATGTTATCCAGAGTGTTCAGCAATCTGATCACAAATATACTTAAGTATGCAAAGGATGATTTCGAGCTTGTAGTTGAGCAGGATGATAGTGAAAACGCTCAGGCAGTCGTTAAGGTTTCAAATCATGTAGATGATCCGAGCACGATAGATATCGAGCATATCTTCGATAGAACCTATAGAGCTGATAAGGCCAGGAGTGATGGAAGTGCCGGACTGGGTCTTTATATAGCGAAGCTTTTGGTTGAAAAACAAAAGGGGAGCATGCAGGCTTATATAAATGAAGATCTGCTTGTTTTTGAGGTGAAACTGAATGTTTAAAAATAGAAAAATGGTATTTCAGATAGGAATAGTTCTTGTGCTGGTTTTTGTTTTCGTGACTATTATCTCCGGAATCTATGTATCTAATAGAAGTACCAAGATATATCTAAATGCAAAAAATGAAATGATAAATAAGGATCTTGATCGAACAGAAGACGAGCTGAAAGGGTTTGTCAGAGAATATTTGGTCGATTACTGGGTGAGTCATACTGACGAAATAGATCTGACACTTAATTCTGAAGAAATCCTCGAAATAGGAGATAACGGTATCCTGAATAATCCGGACAGAGTAGCTTCGAAGGAAGACTTCGAAAAGCTAAATGAGAAGTCTCAGGTTATATATGCAAAGCTTCAAAAAACATATATCCAGTCTATTCTGGCTTCAGCTTGTCAGTCTAATGGTTATGAGGATTTATACTGTATCGTACCACAGAAAGATGGAAAAGGTTTTATAATTGCTGATGATATGTTTTTTGATATATACGATAATGATTACTCAGCTTCAACGATCAGTGATGCGACAAGTATAAAAAAAGATGATCAACCAAAAGATGGCTGTTATGATTTTGGTGATATCATTGACTTTAAGGTAGAAGATATAGATGGCCTGAAGGAGGCTATAGATGAAAAAGCCGATAAAACGGTTTTTGAAAAGGAAGTACGTGGCAGCGAAGCAACATATGTAGGATATCAGCCATTTTATGATGGTAATGGAAAGTGTCTTTTTATAGTTGTTGCTGAGTATGACTGGTCAAGTGTTTACTCCGCTCTGATGGACAAAGACCTAAGATCTTTTATTATAAATATGACAATCGGTCTTGTGATTACAGCAGGGCTGATACTTGTGTGCCTGTACTTTGTAGCTGTAAGACCGTTAAAGAAAGTAGGAGCTGCGGTTGATACCTATATGGAATCAAAAAACAGTGGCGATGTAGAAGATAGTCTTGAACACCTGAATTCAAGAAATGAGATAGGTGTTCTCGCAAATAATATAAAGGATATGACAAAGGAAATAGATAAGTATACTGCCGATAATATCGCTCTTGCTACTGAAAAAGCTAAGGTTAAGACGGAGCTTGATATGGCAAATGCTATTCAGACACAGTCGCTTATCAAAGAATTTCCAAAGAGCGAGGTCTTTGATGTTTTTGCTTCTATGAAACCTGCCAAGGAGGTTGGCGGTGACTTTTTTGATGTTTTTGATATAGATGAAAACAGAGTCGCATTTGTAATCGCTGACGTTTCAGGAAAAGGTATGCCGGCAGCACTTATGATGATGGCATCTATGACATCAATAAGGAACTATACAATGTCCGGAGATAATCCGGCAGATATTTTGAAAAATGTAAATGAACAGATGGTATCAAGAGATGTAGCTGATATGTTTGTTACTGCCTGGATAGGTATACTCGATAAAAAAACCGGAATCCTGTATGAAGGAAATGCGGGACATGAGTATCCGGCGTTAAAAACAGAAGGAAGGTTCGAGCTGATAAAAGAAAGACATAGTCCGGTGCTTGGTGCTATGCCCGGAATAAAGTTTAGAGAGAAAGAAACACAGCTTAAAATGGGTGATGCGATATTTGTTTACACTGATGGTGTTCCGGAAGCTACAAACAGTGATGTAAAAATGTTTGGCGTAGAGCGTATGATAGAGGCATTGAATAAAAAGCCGGATGCGAGCCCGGCTGAGCTGCTTGATACAGTAAAGTCTGCAGTTGACGAGTTTGTAGGAGATGCAGAACAGTTCGATGATCTTACAATGCTTTGCATCAGATACCTGGGATA
>CACYJP010000118.1 GCA_902774725.1 uncultured Lachnospiraceae bacterium | reverse complement strand
TCCAAGAAGACTCATATCTCTGATTCCGATAAGACTCATATGAAGCGTTCTCGGAATCGGGGTCGCGGTAAGCGTAAGAACATCCACAGTATTTTTCAGCTGCTTGATCGTCTCCTTATGCTTTACACCAAACCTCTGTTCCTCATCTATTATCAGAAGCCCCAGCGACTTATACTGAACATCCTGCGAAAGAAGACGATGAGTACCGATTACGATATCCACCTCGCCCTTTTTCAGACCTTCTATTATCTGCCTTGCTTCCTTTGTGCTGCAGAAACGGGAAAGCACCCTTATATTGACCGGATACTGTTTCATCCTTTCGACAAATGTACTATAGTGCTGTTCTGCAAGAATAGTAGTAGGTACCAGGTATGCCACCTGCTTTCCATCCTGTACAGCCTTAAACGCCGCCCTGATAGCAACCTCTGTCTTTCCAAAGCCTACATCACCACAGATAAGACGATCCATTATATGGTCACTTTCCATATCTCTCTTGGTATCAAGTATAGCCTGATACTGATCAGGCGTTTCCTCGTATGGGAACAACTCTTCAAACTCAGTCTGCCATACAGTATCCTTCGAATATGCATAACCCTTCTTGCTCTGTCTTATAGCATAAAGACGTATCAGTTCATCAGCCATATCGTCAACATGCATCCTGACTCTCGACCTGGTCTTATTCCACTCAGAGCCACCAAGCTTATTCAGCTTTGGCTTCCTTGCATTTTTATCAGCATATTTACCAATAAGGCTCAGCTGTTCAACAGGGATAAAAAGCTTACCATTATTTGCATAGTCGATATGGATATAGTCCCTCTCGCGGTTATCCGCCGTTTTTACTTTTTCTATTCCCTTATAGATACCGATACCATGACGCTCATGTACAACATAGTCTCCAACGCCTATATCATCTATACTCCTATAAGCTTCGCCCTCGTATTTCTTCGGAAGCGTTCTTCTCTTTTTCGACAGAGAATTTGCACCTAGTATCTCGCTCTCACTCAGAAAAACCAGCTTCATCTGAGGAAGACAAAAGCCCTCTTCTACATTTCCATAGGTGATCATTACCTCACGAGGAGCAAGCGTCCTTTTTTTATTTGTTGAATAAAAAGCAGGAATTTCCTCATCCACCAGGGACTGAGCCATTCTTTTTCCTCTGGTCTGGGAAGGAGAAACGATAAGAACGCTGTATTCATCGCGTCTCCATTTTTTTATTTCCGATATAAGTCTGCCCGTATCACCTCTGTAAGGCTCAACTCCGGTTGTTTCTATATGAACTGCATTTCTCTCATTCCACTCAGTCTCTTTTCTGTAAAAATCCGAGAAGAGAAAGCTTCTTCTGCTCGACAGTCGTCCTATTACATCCTTATCATCAAAAAGAACATCAGCCTGACCGGGGAGTATATATCCGCTCTCAAGCCTAGCCTTCATCGAAACTATAAATTCATTCGAGTGCGCCTTTGCACGCTCAAGAACCTTTGCCGGTTCATCAACAAAAATCGGAGTATCGTCCGGAAGGTAATCAAGGAAAGAAACCGTATCGCTAAAGAAGTAAGTAACAAAGCTATCAAGTCCGGATGTAGAGTTATACTCAACAACCTCATCCTTCACATGCTTTATATATGACCTGATCCTCGCGTAGTTTTCCGTCTGGAAGCTTTCCTTGAAAGCCTTGGCAACCTTCTCACCCTCTGCCTCGATTGCATCAATTCCTCTTCGAACACGCGCATTACTGAGAACATACTCGCTGCTCGGGAAAACCTCAAAGAAATCGCACTCTTCTATAGAACGCTGTGTTTCAACGTCAAAATACCTTATCGAATCAACCTCATCACCGAAAAACTCAACACGACATGGGCACTCTTCAGTGAGAGGGTATATATCAAGTATTCCACCTCTTACAGAAAACTGCCCTTGAGCTTCAACTACTCCAACATTTTCATAACCCAGCATCACAAGCTTTTCCTTGATCTTATCCAGCTCAGCTTCCTGACCAACCTTCAGACTGAAGGCATGGCGCTTGAAATACTTCATATCCGGAAGTCTGTCCATCAGACCATCAACCGTGGTTATTACTACAGTTCTTTCGTTCTTATATATTCTTTTTATGATTTCGAGTCTTTTAGCCGAAGTAAGGTTACCATGGACATCCGCATAATAAAACAGGGCATCCTTAGCCGGGTACAGGTATACATCCTTTTCGTAGAATCTATAATCCTGGTACAGCTTTTCCGCCCTGGATCTGTCATAGGTCACGATAAGTGAAAATGTACTATCCTCCCGAAGCCCCTCCATAAAGAGAGGTCTGGAGCACCTAGTCAGTCCCCAAATATTAACCGGAAGTCCTTCCTTCTTCAGCGTGTTCAGTCTAAAGGACTCATTGACCGATTTAACAAGTGCTTCCATAGTTCACCTAATTATATTTATTCATTGCCATATCGGCACCAGACCTTATTATCTCCTCACATGCATTAACTGCATTTTCAACCGTATCTCTCATCACAGGAAGCTCCTCCTTCGGAAAACGGCTGAGCACATAGTCTGCCAGATCCCAGTCTGCCGGCTTATGTCCTACACCGACCTTGATCCTATCAAACTCATCTGTGCCTATACAACCGATGATACTCTTGATTCCATTATGACCACCGGCACTTCCCTGCTTCCTGATCCTTATTCTTCCAACATCCAGATCTATATCATCATAGATAATTATCAGATCTGCAGTCTCACATTTATAAAAATGCAGAAGCTCCTGAACAGCTTCACCACTCAGATTCATATAAGTCTGCGGCATCGCAAGAACAACCTTTTCTCCGGCTATCATCCCATGACCGGTCACAGCCTTGCATTCCTTCTTCTTAAAAGGTATATCAAACTTATCAGATATCCCCGTCACAACCGAAAAGCCGGTATTATGACGGCTGCCTGCATATTTAATTCCGGGATTTCCCAGTCCGACTATTATTTTCATACCTTTATCTTTCCAAAGCTCCTACTTTTCATCTCCCAATCTGGCTTTCATAATTTCCTCAGCCTCCTTCAGCTGTGGAATAGTATTAACACCAAGTATCTCATTATTATCTTCAACAGGAAGCGCATTTATCTTAAGTCCTGACTTCTTGATGATTGCAACTGTATCTGTGAGATAGTACTCGCCCTGAGCATTATCATTTGTAAGAAGTCCAAGACTTGCCGAAAGTGCTTCGGCATTGAAAACATACATACCTGAGTTTATCTCATTTACCTTCAGCTCTTCCTCTGTACAGTCCTTATGCTCAACTATCCTAAGGAATCTTCCATCCTCATCCCTTATGATTCTTCCATAGCCTGTTGGGTCATCAAGAATCGCCGAAAGAACCGTAACTCCGTTATATTCATGCTTATGAAGCTCATAGAGCCTACGTATAGTATCTGCAGTAATAAGAGGTGTGTCCCCACAAAGAACAACCACATCTCCCTCTGTTCCGATCAGGTTCTTGGCACACATAACTGCATGGCCTGTTCCGAGCTGTTCATGCTGCTCGGCAAAATCAACCACATCAACTATTTCTCTCTTAACAAGCTGTCCATTGTAGCCAACGACAACTATTACATCCGTTGCGCCTGCATCCTTTGCAGCCTTTATGGTATAGTGCACCATTGTTTCTCCACAAACCTTATGAAGAACCTTCGGAAGATCCGACTCCATACGAGTACCCTTTCCTCCTGCAAGTATAACTGCCTTAAACTTATCCATTCAAATCTCACCTCTTAGATATAATGACTTCTTCGCTTCACCCGGAAGTCTTATTGTACGGTTACCTATTTTATCACAGTGGAAATGTAATTGTAAATAAAAAGGGAAGCAGAAATTCATAACTTTTCTACTTCCCTTAACCATCTTATTCAGTTGTAAGGTCGTCTGTTTCGTCGCCTGCAGTCAACCTACAGCTCAACCTCATCCTCAGACTCCTCATACTTAGTAAGTATAAGATCCTGAATCTTCTTTCTCGTATCCGAATTAATAGGATGTGCTATATCTCTATATTCTCCATCTGAAGACTTGCGACTAGGCATAGCAATGAACAGTCCCTTCTCGCCCTCAATAACCTTGATATCATGAATAACAAATTCATTGTCAATAGTTATGCTGACAACTGCCTTCATTTTCCCCTCTTTTGCAACACGTCTTACTCTTACATCTGTAATATCCATATCTTAAAACCTCCAAAATCTCTTACAGTGTATATCTAAAGCTCTTCTCTATAACGATCTTTGGATTTCCTGCTTCACCGGTGTGAACCGTGTTGGCCTTGATCGTATCTCTACTCTCAACTATACAGTTCTCGATATAACAGTTATCACCGATATGTACATCATTTAAGATGATAGAGTTCTTGATAACACAATTATTGCCTACATAAACCTTCTTAAAGAGAACCGAATTCTCAACCGAACCATTGATTATACAACCGCTGGCAATCAGTGAATTCGATGTAACAGCTTCGCCATTAAACTTTGCCGGTGGAAGATCCTCTACCTTGGTATAAACTCCCGGAGTTGTACGGAAGAAATGATCTCTTACCTCCGGTTTAAGGAAGTCCATATTCGTTCTGAAATATGAATCAACCGAACCGATATTTCTCCAGTATGAGTCAAGATTGTACGCATTGATACGCTTGACATTCTTATACCTGATGAGAATATCCTTAACAAAGTCTGTTCTGCCTTCAGCTGCACAGGCTTCAAGAAGTT
Organism: uncultured Lachnospiraceae bacterium; assembly: GCA_902774725.1. Classification (GTDB taxonomy): domain Bacteria; phylum Bacillota; class Clostridia; order Lachnospirales; family Lachnospiraceae; genus Eubacterium_Q. The sequence goes on along the minus strand of CACYJP010000118.1, from coordinate 2,389 downwards.
CAATAAGCTGTCGACGTCTAACAACATACACACCAATTGATGCTGTAGATGTTTCTGCAACGAGTGGCTTCTCTTCGAAGTCCAGAACACGTCCATTCTCTCCTACCTTCACAACACCAAAACGGGATATATCATCCTCATCGGCCTTGATATCCTTTGTAACAATAGTGATATCTGCATTCTTTGCTATATGGTCCTCGAGCACCTTGTTATAGTCCATCTTGTAAACGCCATCACCTGATGCAATTACTACATAAGGCTCATGTGCATCCTTAAGGAAACCTATATTCTGATACAGAGCATCAGCAGTACCCTTATACCAATAGCTATTTGTAGCAGTGATAGTAGGTGTAAATATGTAGAGTCCACCTTGTTTTCTTCCAAAATCCCACCACTTTGATGAATTGAGGTGTTCATTCAGAGATCTCGAATTATACTGTGTATAAACTGCAACCTTCTGAATATGTGAATTAGACATATTCGATAACGAGAAATCAATTGCTCTGTAGCATCCTGCCATCGGCATAGCTGCAGTTGCGCGCTTTGCAGAAAGATCTCCCATTCTGCTGCTGTTTCCACCTGCAAGAATTATTCCTATAGCTCTCATATTATTCACCTGCCTCTCTAATTATTGAACCGCCACTTGGAAGTAATCCATCAGGATAATCATCCGCTGTGGTTTCACCGAGAATAGCAGTATTCTTTCCAACCTTAACGTTGTCAGGAATAATTGAATTCTCTCCAATAGTTACGAGGTCAAATGCATAAACCGCCGGCTTATAGTCATTTTCTGCAGGCTCGCCAACTCCGAGCTCTACATTCTTACCCAGTTTAACCCCCTCAGCAAGAATAGCCTTATCGACTACTGCACCATCACCTATCTCAACGTTGTTCATTATGATGGAATCCTTGATTACAGCTCCCTTTCCGATCTTGACAGCCGAGCCTATTACAGACTTCTCAACATTTCCGTATATTTCAGTACCTTCTCCAATGATACTCTTTACAACGTTGCTGCCAGGTGCGATGTACTGAGGTGGCAGGTTATCACTCTTTGTATATATTCTCCAGAATTCCTCATAGAGGTTAAACTCCGGAATAATATCAACGAGTTCCATGTTAGCCTCCCAATAAGATCCGAGAGTACCAACATCCTTCCAGTAGCCCTTATAATCATAAGCTACTATCTTCTTTCCTTCTGCATGACATGCAGGGATTACGTGCTTACCGAAATCGCATGAAGGCGTATCCTTCATCTCGATAAGCTTATCTCTCAGAAGCTTCCAGTTGAAGATATATATACCCATCGAAGCTTTGTTGCTGCGTGGATGTTCAGGCTTCTCCTCAAACTCCTGAATAACATTGTTATCATCAGTGATTACAACACCGAATCTGCTAGCTTCCTCCATCGGTACCTGATACGTAGCAAGCGTAACATCCGCGTGAGAACTCTTGTGGAAATCAAGCATTACTTCATAGTCCATCTTATAGATATGATCTCCTGAGAGAATCAGCACATAATCCGGGTCATAATACTCCATAAATTCCAGATTCTGATAGATAGCATTTGCGGTACCTGTGTACCATGATGCATTATCTGAGCTCTCGTATGGTGGAAGAACCGTAACGCCTCCGAAATTCCTATCCAGATCCCAAGGCATACCAATACCGATATGCTGATTTAGACGAAGAGGTCTGTACTGTGTAAGTACACCAACGGTATCAATTCCCGAGTTAATACAGTTACTAAGAGGGAAGTCAATAATTTTGTACTTTCCACCGAAAGCAACTGCAGGTTTTGCAAGCTTTGAGGTGAGCACTCCTAGACGGGAGCCCTGGCCACCAGCAAGAAGCATTGCGATCATTTCCTTCTTTACCATATTGTCACTCCTTTTAAGCATTAATCTTGTGTCTACGGAAACGCGTAGTTTCCCCTCTAACAAGTCGATATAATTATAACACTTTAATACGATTATTAAAACCCATTTTTTGGATATTTTTACTTTATAATCAATAGTTTATTTTGTTCTTTTATACATGTTGCACAAAAAACAGCACTGCAATTCAAAACTCAACCTTTAATAATGGTCATTTATAGGTCAATTTTTTGTCACTTTTAACAAATAAGTGATATTTTGTCTTAATTTAAGTCCTCAAAAAAACAACCCAAAACAGTTTTTACTTCTACTTATTATTATTAATTGCGTATGCATACTAATGTATATATAATTGATTTAGCATTGAATTCGATAAATATTCGGGAGGTTCAACATAATGAAAAGAAAAATAACTGTAGTTTTAGCTTTATGTCTTTTGATTACAGTTTCATTAGCAAATTCAAATTCTTTTGCTGCCGGCGGATCGTGGAAGTCTGACTCTTCAGGCTGGT
>CACYJP010000117.1 GCA_902774725.1 uncultured Lachnospiraceae bacterium | reverse complement strand
GTTGCTGATGTTAAAACCAACGACGGAACAAACTATGCTATTCTCGAGGGAGGGCTGCACCAGATAACCTACTACGGAAGTATGGCAGGTATGAAGGTCCCATCTATCGATTACATCAGCAAAACTTCTGATTCAACGAAGATGGATGAGGTGCAAGGTGAGCTACAGAATGAACTGCAGGACTATGTTCTTGCCGGCTCTCTTTGCTCTGTTAATGATATACTCGTTCGTAAGGTTTCTCTTCCTAAGCTTGACATCGGAGACTCACTATGTTTCAATCTTACTGGAGCCTACTCAGCAACAGAAGGCATCTCTCTTTTCCTTAGCCGCGATCTGCCGGCAATAATAGTTCAAGGCATCGATGGAAAAGTAGCTCTCGTAAGAGAACATACGGAAACGAATATATATAATGGAGGTTTTTAAAAGTAATATGGATAGGTTATTAGAGATTTTAGAAGAGATAATTCCAGGAGAGGATGTTGAAAACTGCACAACACTTGTTGATGACAATATCCTTGATTCATTTGCAATCATTTCACTTGTATCAGCACTTGAGGAGGAGTATGATATCACAATTTCTCCTGCAGAGCTTGTTCCTGAAAACTTTAATTCAGCAGAAGCGCTTTGGGAAATGATACAGGAGCTTTCTGAATAAATAAGAAAACAATCCAAAGAAAGATAAAAAGAATTCAAAATGGCACCGGTCCTTTCGTCGGTGCCATTTTTTCGTGTTGTATTAACTCAACTTTTTTTAATAAAACATCTTTGCACATTTATTTATTCGATAATTCTTAGAAGTTCATTGCAAACCTCATTCGCAACAGCCATTTTATAAGCCAGTCTTGTTGGCAGGTTTCCAAGCTTCTCCTGAAACGAATATAGCTTCTCCCTGTAATAAATCGAAAAATATACCTCTCCCGGTACCGAAGCCTCCGGATTATCCGGATCTATATTTCCCGTAGTTCCCGTAACTCCAATCCCTATATCAGCCATATAGCTTTTGGCACAAGCCTTCGCCATAGCATCAGCTGTCTCTTTTGAGTATACGGAATACTTTTCAATCACCTCTTCAGGTACGCCATGCATGATCTTCGCCTGATTACAGTATGTGATATATGCCCCTTTAAATATAGCCGAAGCACCCTCAGTATCAGTAATCAGGGACGCAATCTGTCCTGATGTTGCCGATTCCATTGTTGTTATAGTGAGTCCTCTTTCGATAAGGAGAAGCGTCAGCTTCCTGTAGTTTTCGCGTATATCTTCCATCATAATTGATTTTTTTCTTCTCATATATATACTTCCCCTTTTAACTCATGATATACCATTATATACTTTAAACAGTCACACAATCAGCATAGCAAATCGAGGAAAAATGGTCAACAAAATGGCGATAGAGATAAACTCCATCGCCATCATCATATGTAATACTATTATTTTACTGCTTAATCCATTATATCTTTAAATAATGTATCATATATCATATCCGTAATAATGTGTGATCATAAGCCATATATCTGTCTCATACTGTCCACGTGCTGTCTCAGCCACTTCCTCTGAATCCTCAGGATTTGCTTCCATCCACTCTGCCTTTGCTACTGCCCATTCCTCATCACTTACTCTAAATGCATCAGGACCCATAGCTACAAGCTCCTCCGGTGTGCTTACACCATTAAGTTCAAAGTACTCCTTATATCGATCTATCGAATCAATAGTTTCTGAAGCATCATCTTCTGTATAATCATAACTTGGATTAAGTCCATAGTAGTCAATAATCTGAAGCCATATATCTGTCTCATATTCTCCACGTGCTGTCTCAGCGACATCCTCTGAATACTCAGGATTTGCTTCCATCCATCTTGCCTTTGCTTCTGCCCACTCCTCATCGCTTACTTTAAATGCATCAGGACCCATAGCCTGAATTTCCTCTGGTGTGCTCACACCATTAACAGCAAAGTACTTCTCAAACCCAGTAGTTGTTTTCTTTTCTGCTTTCTTTTCTGTCTTCTTCTCAGTCTTCTTTGTTTCCTTCTCAAGATCCTTCTTTGTTTCTTTTGCTGTCTTTGCCTCAGTCGATGTAGAATCGATCACCCTTGCTTCATCTACAGCCTTAGAAACTTTAGTTTCCTCTGTAGCCTGCTCTGTAGTCTCAATTGCAGCCGGCTGATCAACTGTGTTCTGCTTTGTACTTCCTGCATGAATTGCACCTGCACTAAGCATCCCTGTCATAATTACTGTTGCTACTGTTAACATCATCTTTCTCATTTCTTTTTCCTCCTAAGTTTTTTTAGTGTTTTTTTTCCTTACACACTATACTACGCACGTAAAATCAAAAACCTATCATTTTTTTTAAAAAATTTTAAAAAAAATAAAAAAGATGAAAACTACCCGTTAAAACCATTCGTAACAGCCATTTGCAACAAGCAGAAGTTATATACTTAAAGACATTTCCACATGACCTATTCCTTCGTCGTACTTCTGATCCTGCCAAGTGATTCGGAATGCCCATTTAATAACCACCCATGACTATAATGAATATAATGCTGATCAGATTTGTTCCTCCATGTATAATCATTGGAACTATCAAACGTTTCCGCTTTTGATATCCAAAGATACATACAAGCCCAAGAACAAAGGAATATCCAATATTATACCAGTCAAGAAGAGCAAAAAGGAAATTAAAAAGAAGAAGTGCTGTTACCTCTCCAAATATCGTCCCGCAGAATCTTTTTGCAAATCCCCTGTAGTATATTTCCTTACAAATACCGCTCACAAAGACCAGCGAGATAACATAGAGAATAGTTACACCCACTCCCATCTTTCCATCTTCGGCAAAACCTAGTTCTGTACGGCCCTTATATACAGGCAGCCACAAAAGAGATAATAAACTGGCGATAATTGCAAGTATGATTCCCCATAGAATATCTCTTCCAAGATTCTCTCTTTTAAAAATTTCTTTCTTAAGACTGATTCCATTGGCCTTATAAAGAAACCATGCACTCGGAAACAATACAAGATTTCCAAATACAAATGTAAAAGCAAAAATCCATTTATTAGCCTGTACATAGCTTGCTATGTCAAGCAGATTCATTCCCTGCTTATAAAACCTAAGTGCATTCACCATCTCAAAAGTGGCTATAAATAGTGTTAATACAGTAGTAATCGTTATTGCTTTTCCCGCATTTTTGATATCATTTTCTTTCATGCTGTCACCTCCTGAAAGATATAATATCACTTCATTATTGTATGAGCATTGACATATGTTAAGTTTTCAGATTAAAAAACCTCGGTACATTTACCGAGGTCTAGAGCTGGGGTACTAGGATTCGAACCTAGAAATGACGGAGTCAGAGGGTGTTGCTGTGTACCCTCTGACTCCGCTAATTTACTACATTTATTACGATTGATGCCTGCAAATATCATCTATCATACCATCTAACTATTATAAGGCACCTCGCAATCACCACGAAATCCCCGTGAAATCAGCTATTTACCAAATCTGCCAACTTCCATCTATATCACTACCTTCTCTATTGAGAATACCAGCATCTTTCATTTCCTTTATGTATCTCTGAACTGTCCTTTCTGAAACACCAATATTCTTTGCAATCTGTATTGCAGATATTCTATCGTCCATTTTAATCTGATTTAATATCTCGATCAACCTACTTTGTTTGCTTTTTGAATATTTTTCATATAGATCTATAGCTTTTTCCGACCACCAATCTGGATAACTCTCTACGACATTTTCTACGACATTTTCTACGACATTTTTATTTTTGTCGTAGATATTATTAGATTCTTGTCCAGAAATTTGAGAATCATTCTCTATTTCTATCAACGGCAATGTCAAAGTAGTTCTATCAGGAACATCTGAGCCAAATTGTTCTTCAACAGTAGGTTCAATTAATCCTTCTGTTTTCCATACATCATATATATCAGGAACACCTGAGCCGGCATGTTCTCCAATTCCAATAAGATTGAACATTTTAAACATATTCTTATTTCTCGGTTCAGATATTCCTCCCCTAAGCATCTGTTTCTTGCCAAGAATAATAGTGCCTGGATTTGCCATCACAATCTTGTCTGGATATTTTTCTATCACTACACTCCAGCCTTGATAATAATCTGTATTTACAAGAGCATTAGCAAGTGCCTCTCTTACTGATTTATGCTTAGGTGTTTCATCAACTCTTATTCCATTTTCTAACTTAAAAGGCACTTTAAAATCCGCAGTAAGCTTTCTATATACCCTTGTATAAAAATCAAATACATTTCCTGAAAAATCTCCAGACTGAGTTTGAACACGATCAGTCCATCTCACACTTGGATCCAACTTTTCTCTATAATCAAGAAAAAACTCCGGATACTCGTTAGTGATTAGATATTCCTGTCCGAACATTAGTAGTCCTGCTGCCGTAGGATGTATCTTTTTATCACTTGTCTTTTTACTTGCCGCACCTATCTTTATCAAAAACTCATCATCTGGAAGTTTTGTCCAAGAACTGCCTTCATGACGATTATTGTAACTAACTCTATAAAGTTTAATGCTCTCATAATCAAGATCTTCCATTTCTTGATTTTCCAGCACTTTCATGTCAGGGCTTTGTTCTGCCTGATCACGCAACATAGCCTTAACCTCTCTTGGTGTACAATGATAATCACCTTCCCAATTACGCTTAAATGTACCACCCATAATATTATCGTTGATGTATACAGGCTTTATCTCCCTTGGAGCTTTAGGAACATAAATTACTAAAACAAGGTCCTCACCAATTTGATAATCCACCACATCTTTCTCTGTAAGTAAGTTTATACTGTTCTTTTTAGGATTATTGATTGTATCCCAAAATTCCTTTTTCAGCTTAGCCAAATCGCCATATTTTAGCCCTGTTGTATGCCAGGAACCATCTGACTTTTCTTTAACGCCACATATAATAACACCACCATAAGTATTACACATCGAAGAATATGTGTCCCATAATGAAATAGGCAATCCTCCCTTGGCTTTTTTCACCTCTCGACGATTATCCTCTCTATATTTGTCAAAATCATGTATATCAAAAACAGACATTTATTACCACCCCATAAAAATAGTTCACCTTTGTTTTCTCATAATACCACCTTTTTCCATCCATGTCATTGAACTTGTAATAGAAAAACAGCGAAAAAAAATCGGATTCGCCGGCATTCTAACGAACACCGACGAATCCTTAGGGTTAATGTTTATGAAACAATAATAACTTTTTTTCAACCAGTATAGGTATTACTGCCAGGAGCCGTCGCTTCCTACCCAGTACTCACCGATATACTGATCTGTAGCCATTATTCCATCGCTTCCGAAATAATACCACTTGCCATCTATCTTCTGCCACTGTGATACAGGATACCAGCCTGATTCATCTTCGTACCACCAGTCTGTTCCGTTGGTCTTCCAGCTTCCGACATACTCATATTCCCAGGCACCATTTCCGCTAAGCCAATAGCCACCAATCCACTCGTTTGAAGCCATATAGCCGGCCGCGTCAAAGTAGTACCATTTGCCGTCTATTTTCTGCCACTGATCTGAAGGATACCATCCATCAGAATCTTCATACCACCAGCCGGTTTCATTAGATTTCCAAGTTCCTTTTCCTTTATAATCGGTATTTCCGTCAGCACCATACCACTGACCATCTACCCATTCATTCTTGTAATCAGGTTTATCTTCATCTTTCTTATCATCATCTGAAGTATTCTTCTCTGCATCTGCAAGTGCTTTTTCAGCATCTTCAAGCTTCTTAAGTGTTTCTGCAGGAACCTTTGCCTTCTGATCTTCTGTAAGGGCATCATATGCCTTTCTTGCTGCTTCGATGGCTGCCTTATCTGTGGTTGCTACCTTGTCACTTGCAGGAAGGGCGTTGATAGCATCTGTCACATTCTTTGCTGCCTCTATATCAGCTGCTTCTTTCTCTGCTTCTTCAAGTGCTTTTTCAGCATCTTCGAGCTTTTTAAGTGTATCAGCTGGAACCTTTGCTTTCTGATCATCTGTAAGGGCATCGTAGGCTTTTCTTGCTGCTTCGATTTTTTCCTTATCAGTAACTTCAACTTCATCGCCATCTGGAAGAGCATTAATAGCATCTGCTACTTCATTTGCTACAACTGTATTATCTGCCTCTTTCTTTCCTTCTCCAGCATCAACTTTTGCAGCTTTGATTGTATCTATAGCTTCTTTGACTTCTTTCTCAGCAACATTGTCATTAGTATATTTCTTGGCTTCATCGATTGCTTTTTTCAACGCCTCTGCTACCTGAGCATAGACATCATCTTCCTTAATACTTTCATAATATGCCTCTGCCTCTTCGATTGCAGTATTTAAATCTGTCTTATCAACAGGATTAATCTTTGCTTCAACAGAATTCGGTTCGATACTATTATGATTAGCATCTCCAACAACCTTATACCAAACATAGTAAGTTCCGGCATCGGTGGCTGTAGGAATGGATGTAGTATAAGGTTGTGTAGCTTCGGTCGCGGTACCGAGGGCGTACTGCATTTCGCCGCCCGTCGCTGTTCCAGCCGTTACAAGTTCTTGTGCTGATTCATTGTAGGTCAGTGTCTTCGCTTCAGGTGCTTTGGTTACAACGGATGCTTCCTTTGCTACGTAAGTATACGTGTAGGTGGTTGCCTCCGTAATTGCTGTGTCAGTGCTCGGCGTCACATCCCAGTTTCCCGCCTTGTAGGTGTCGTTCGGCTTCGTGCCGACCATCGGAATCTGGTCTGCCGTCAGCTTCAGCGTGTCGCCCTCATAGCCCGTCAGAGTTACAGTCTTATCTGTCGTGGTTTCATCGTTCCAGGAACCGTTCACTACCTTGAAGGTCACAGTCTGGCTGATGCTGTCCTTCAGCGCATAGGTATAGGTGTAAGTGGTCGCACCCGTGATCTCCGTGTCAGCTCTCGGCGTCACATCCCAGCTTCCCACCTTGTAGGTGTCGTTCGGCTTCGTGCCGACTGCCGGAATATCCGTCGCCGCTAGTTTGAGGGTGTCGCCCTCATAGCCCGTCAGGGTCACGGTCTTATCTACCTTGAAGGTCACGGTCTGGCTGATGCTGTCCTTCTGCGCGTAGGTATAGGTGTAGGTCGTATCCGCCGTTATCTCCGTGTCCGCGCTCGGCGTCGTATCCCAGCTTCCGGCCTTGTAGGTGTCGTTCGGCTTGCTGCCAACTGCCGGAATCTGGTCTGCCGCCAGTTTGAGGGTGTCGCCCTCATAACCCGTCAGGGTCACGGTCTTATCTGTCGTGGTTTCATCGTTCCAGGAACCATTCACTACCTTGAAGGTCACGGTCTGGCTGATGCTGTCCTTCTGCGCGTAGGTATAGGTGTAGGTCGTATCCGCCGTTATCTCCGTGTCCGCGCTCGGCGTCGTA
>CACYJP010000116.1 GCA_902774725.1 uncultured Lachnospiraceae bacterium | reverse complement strand
TCTCCCAGAAAGCCGGAATGGTCGATGAGAAGGGAAATGTAGATGATATCGACAAGATGTTCCTGGCTGACTCAGTCGCTACCGTTGCCGGTGCTTGCCTTGGTACTTCGACCACAACTACTTATGTAGAAAGTGCTTCCGGTGTCGGTGCAGGTGGCCGTACAGGTCTCACTGCCTTCACTGTGGCAATCTGCTTCGCACTTGCTCTCTTCTTCTCTCCCCTCTTCCTCTCAATTCCAGGAGCTGCCACTGCTCCCGCCCTTGTGATTGTCGGTGTCATGATGATACCTGCACAGTGTACAATGATAGGTTTCTATCAGATGATCTACAAGGTAGGAATGACAAATAAGCTTTCTGTACTTATACTTCCTGCTATAGCTGCTCCCGCAACGGTGTTCTTTATGAGGCAGTATCTGTACCCTACATTGTCAATGGAGATAGTTCAGGCAGCACGTATAGATGGAGCAGGAGAATTCCGTATATTTAATACGATAGTTCTTCCTATAATGAAACCGGCTATAGCAACACAGGCTATATTCTGTTTCGTTAATAGCTGGAACGACCTGTTTAAACCTCTTGTACTGCTCACAGACAGTAAGAAGTATACGATGCCTATAATGGTATCTCTTCTGAGAGGAGATATATATAAAACGGAGTATGGTTCCATATACATGGGACTTACGCTAACGGTTGTTCCTCTTATAATTGTATATTTGTTACTTTCAAAATACATCATCGCCGGTGTTGCACTCGGTGGTGTTAAGAGCTAAAGATTTAGGCGTACGCCACTATAAATCTGGTGAAGGTTAAAGAAAGGCTACTCATTTAATTGAGTAGCCTTTTGTCTTACTATGATTTGTGACATAAAAGTATTGTAACATATGTATCAACAGTAGCCATTAAATATTTTCTCCGTCAGAATTCTCATGTGTTTTGATCCTGAGCTTTTTATAATCACTTGGCGAGTAGGTTGTGTATTTTTTGAAAGCTCTGCAAAATGATGGAAGAGTGTTAAAACCACTCTGAAAAGCTATATCAGTAATCGGCATATCTGTCATAAGCAGGTCTTCGGCTATCGTAATCCTTTTAAGAGTCAGATAATCATGGAAAGTATATCCGGTCTGAATCTTAAACAGTCTGAGAAAATGATACTTGGAAAAACCTGTAAACTCTGCAGCATATTCAGTGGAAATCTCTTCAGCGTAATTTATATCGATATACTTGAGAAGAGCATTAATTCGAGAAATTGACTGCGAGGAGTTAAGTGTTTCCTTCTTAACTTCATTTTCCGAATGCTTTGCAATCTCAGCAAAAACCTGATACATCTTTATATATATCGTGGTTTCCCAGAAGTTTGTATTAGTAAAATATACAGAATTCATATCCATAAATAGCTTATATACATCATCATAGATATCCGGACAAGTCTCATTGTTAATGAGAAGAGTATTAAAAAGCATAGGCTCAATAGTCTTATAATCCTGAGATTTATAAAAGCCATTCATTTCTATAAGGTATATAAATCTTATTCCATAGCTGTCATTTACGTATTCATGAAGCATATTCGGAGGAATGATCAGGATATCACCTTCCTTAAGAACGTGAACAGTATTGTTTGCATGACATTCATATGTGTTCTGAACACAAATACATACTTCAAATGCATCGTGAGAGTGAAGTGCATATCCTTCTGATTGATTGTTATACCAAATCCTTACATGAGAAGTAGCATTATATGTAACAAATTCCTTACTGTTTCTTACAATTCGACCAGTAAATTCAGAATCGGGTTGTTGATACTTCTCCGGAACTTCCCTATATTCTAAATCAGCCATTTAATATCCCCTTTTCTTTATACTTTTCATTTTACTATATAATTACTTTTAAGCTTCTTCTTCATCTTCGTCATCAGGAGCTTCAAGCTCTTCATAGAATCCTGCAAGGAACGTGGAGCAAATATATGCAAATACTGCAGTAAATAATAAGCCCCATAAATACCATGTATATATCAACGCTTTAATACTTACATAGTAGAGTGCAAACGGAAGAGCCCAGATGAAAAATATCCTGAACCATATTCCGGGTCTGGAAAATGCCAGAAGCAAAGAATTAAAAATAGTTCTTCCAGCGGTATTGTCATATCTAGCAAGCAAAGGGAACTGAAGTGGAAAAGCAAATGCAAAAAGGAAAAACTCAGTTCCAACCAATATAAATAATACTTTTGATATCTGATCTGTATGTCCCATACAATAGATATATTCCAAAACCATCATTCCTATATAAGCCAGGTCGATAAGCCATATAATAGTTGCAGGCTTAAAGTTTTCTTTGAAAGCTTTAATATAAGTCTGGTGAATAGGACCTTCCTCATTATTCACCATCTTATTTGTAACAGTGTATAGAGCAGTAAAGGCTGCTCCAATTGTTATTATCGGAATACATGATATAGTAAAGTATACATTAAGAAAGAAGAGGTCTCCAAAACGCTGGAACATCTTTAATAGTTTTTGGGGGAAAGTAAGCACCTCTTCCTTTTCTTCTTCATCTTCAAATTTTCTTTTTTCTTCAGTCATTTTATATTTCCGTCCTTATGTTTTCATACATTTCACATTATACTTAAAATTTGCTTTTTTTTCAAACATCTATGTATCCTTATTTTTGATATAAATACACCCCAAAACTTGAGTTTTAACGTTATACGCTGTATAATGCACTATGTAGTTTTATGTTCTGAAACAGATATATATAAAACTATATAATTTGTTTTATTAGAGGAAAAACTTATGAGTAAAGGCTTCAAAAGAAAAAGAGATTTAGATAGATATGGAATTCCAAGTCTATATATTGGAATTCCGGTATGTGTCATAGTTGGATATATATTTCTGATTTTATCTCCACAATTATATGAAAAATTATGTCTGATTCCATATAACGTTGTAATTAAGCATGAATACTGGAGACTTTTCACATGGATCTTCACAGTTCCATACGGCATGGATCTTCTAACCTTTATCCTTTTACCTATTATGCTTTATTTCTATTATTCTATAGGTAAATCTCTAGAACAATTATGGGGTAGATTTATGTTCAACCTCTATATATTCGGAACTATTATTCTGACAGACATACTTGTCCTGATTGGTGCTCTTTATTATTATCGATGGGGACCTATGGCTCTATCAAATACTGTTGATTTTTCTTATAACTGGACTGATCTGATTCAGACAAATTCCGACAGTATATATGCAGGATTACATATAACTCATTATTTTCTTATAAGCATTTTCCTGGCATTCACAGTTATCGGTGGGGATAGTATGGTTTATCTCTATTTTATTATCCCACTTAAAATGAAATGGCTTGGATATATAGATCTTATCTATATGGTTTATCTGTTTATATCCGGAGGCTTCTTCAGTCGTCTCATTATTATTGGCATGCTTGCTAATTATTTCATTTATGCCTTCCTGAACAGGAAGAAGACAGCGCCAAGCTTTGCTGACCTGAAACGGCGAGCGAAGTTTAATAATGCTATGAAAAGAAGACCGAAGAATACATATAACGAGGATGGAACCATTCAGTTCAGAGGTAATTCCAGAGTTACTTATTCTCACGATACTGCGCAGCAGGCTAATGCTATTCACAGATGTGCTGTGTGTGGAATAACTGAGCTCGACAGTCCAAATATGGAATTCAGATTCTGTTCAAAATGTGAGGGTAATTACGAATACTGCAGCGAACATTTATATACCCATCAACATGTCAGGAGTTAATTTAATCAATGAAAAAAGAAATCAAAAAATTAGTTACAGATATAAGTGCTGATATAAAAAGAGAAGAGGCCATTATTAAATATCAAAAGCTTCTTGCAGCTGCTTTTACAAAGTATGCAACTATAAAGCTTTCAATGAATCTCTTTACCCTGTACGAGATGTCAGAAGAAATAGATCTTGAACGAAGAGAAGAGATAGAAGGCTATATAGATACTATTAATACAGCAATCAGAGAGATCTATATAGAAAAAAGCGATGTAAGCTGTTTAGAGGACGTAATAGGTGCAAGAGATGTAATAACTCACAGAATGAAGGTTCTTACTGCGTATACTGATGCACTTGAGATATATGAATATATCTTAAACAGAAGAGAACCTTTAGTTTTAAATACAGTAGATGAGAGTATCGATACAGATCAGCTTGCAAACAATATGTATGAGTTCGTTTTTTCTGATAATGATAAAATGCTCATAAATACCCGTATTCAGGATTTTATAGCACAGCTTCCTGTCAGAATGGCTAAAAACAGATTCTTTGACATAATCTCAAACTCTTTATTTATATATAAAGGCGGAGAAAAGAAAGCGGCAGCTGATTTTGCCGACACGATCAGAGACGGAGCACTGCTTAATATGCCTGAAGATCAAGGTAAGTATTATCCAAGAGTATATGAGATATATAAAGCTCTTAAGGATGCAGACTATAACTCACTTGATAAGCAAGGCTACGAAGCATTAAAGGATTTATTAGATGAAGCAACCGGTATTATTCAGGCATCAGTTACTGATTACCTGATGCTTACAGAAATAATCAACGATTTACTTATCGTTCTTTATACTGATAGCTTTGCCGACAGAGATGAGCTTGGAGAGAAGTATAATATAGCAAGTCGTATTCTTAAAGAGATTGTCTCAGCTGATGATATATATGCTGCGTCAGAAGGCTTTGATAAGCTTTTCGTTGAGCTTGAAGGCGCTCAGGAGGATTCTTATGAGGAGCTTGCATTTGCAGACAGCTATCTCGATGATCTGATGGGTACATATTATGAAATGTATGATAGTGAAAGCATTAAAGAAAGATTTGATAATCTCAGCAAGGCCGACATACTTACATCATCATCGCTTTTCATGGACATTAATGACAAAGAGTTTACAGTTATTAATGAAGAAGCAGATGAGGCTTATATAGAAGAGCTTAAAAAGAAGCTTGTAGATGATCTGACTGATGCATTTAAAGAATTATCCAAGTTCGAAAAGAGAAGTATAATGGCAAAGGTTCTTTCCTTAATGCCTGTATTCTTTAATACTCAACAGGAAATACTTGATTATTTTAGTTATGCTCTTTCAAGCTGCACTGATAAATCAGAGCTTACAGCTTGCAGAGATATAGTGAACGACTTAATGATATAAGAGGAATTATGAAGTTTCGCGTAGTAGAAAACGTTTATACAGAATTTAATACTGAGAAAACCTTTAAGAAGATGCTCAGGAAGGTTTCTGTAAGAAGACCGGTTCCGGGGTTATATGTTATTACAGAGCCCCTGTTTGAAGCCGGAATGATGGAGATATATAACTACAACGAGCTTCTTCAACCCTTTTACAGAAAACAGAAGAGAACTGTCAATGTCTTAGGAATGGCCAAAAGCCGGGATGGTGCAAAGAAAGTTGTATCAGAGATTTTGGAGGATGTATATGAGAAGTACAATTCTCCGGACATTAACAGTTTCTTTCAGATAGGTGGTGAGGAAATTACATGAGTATATTACTTGCCATACTGAAAATAATAGGAATCATACTTCTGGTTGTCATCGGAATTGTTGTTTTTTTCATTCTTCTCATTCTGTTTTGTCCGATATGCTACAGGATAAAAGCTGATCATAATGAAGAAAATACCAATGTAGACTTAAAAATCAGGTACATATTTGTAAAATCAGTCGCAAGCTTTGTAAAAGGCGAAGGGCTCAAATACAAGGTCAAGTTTTTATTCTTCACTTTGCTTAATTCTGAAGATAAAAAAGATGTTTCAGAAGATGAAGATGGAATTGATGTGATGGACTTGGATCCAAACGACGATTTTTCCGGAAGTGGTTTCTTTGATGAACCTGCTAATGTGGTTTCTGATGAACCGGCTAATGCGGTTTCTAGTGAAGCTTCTGATGAGGTTTCAAATGAAGCTGATAGTTCTTCTGTAACAGAAGCAATCGAAGTAGCTGTTTTACAGACAAATGATCAGACTAAAGAGGATATTCAGTCTGATGCCGGCGAATCGGCAGCGGAGGAAGTTATTGATACATTTACCTCTGTCACTGAATCAGAAGGCTTTAGTGAATTAACGAAGAAAGAGCAAAAAAAGCTTCTAAAGGCTGAAAAGAAACGTTTAAAAGAAGAAAAGAAACGCCTAAAGGAAGAAAAAAAGCAAGCCAAAGGCGATGATACCGTACTGGATAAGATAGATGAAAAACTCGAAAAAATAGGCACTAAAATGGACGAGCTATCTCAGAAGTATGATAAAATAGTAAAGAAAATCGATCATGTAGAACAATTTCTCGAAAAACCTTTTGTTCAAAAAACCTTTAAACGAGTTTTAAAAATAATAAAAAGATTATTTGGTACTATAAAGCCTAAAAAGAGTAAAGGATATCTAAGGCTTGGTCTTAGCTCAGCTGCCAGTACCGGTGAAATGCTCGGAAGACTGGCAAGGATATATCCACTATACGGAAGATGGCTTGAAATAGAACCTGATTTTTATCACAAGGTTATAGAAGGAAATGTAGATATAAAGGGAAGGATATACTTATTCAGAATAGTAGGTCCTGCACTGAGACTTTTAATAAGTCGTGATTTCTGGCGAACATATAAGCTCGCTAAAAAAATATAAACAATATGGAGGTTAATATATATGGCTAACGGAAATGAATTCAATGCAACTGTAGGTTCTTTATTCAGAGGAATGGACGCATTTCTCACTTCTAAGTCTGTAGTGGGAGATCCTATAAGTATTGGCGATACAACAATAATACCACTTTGCGATGTAAACTTCTCAGTAGGAGCAGGTGCATTTGGTGGAAAAAGAAGTGAAGCAACTTCAGGTGGAATGGGAGGAAAGCTTTCTCCATCAGCTATTATTGTTATCAAGGATGGTTATTCACAGATAATAAATGTAAATGCAGAAAAAGGTAGTCTTGCAAAGGTAATAGAGATGATTCCTGAAGCTGCTGATAAGCTTAAACAAGTCTTAAATCGTAAGCAGGTTACTGATGAAGAGATGGAACAGATAGAGGAATATGCTGAAGGTCTTGAAGATACTGAGGTATAAAAAAAGTCCCCATCAGGAGACCTAAGTTTATAACATATTGCCGGCGGCGGGGGTCGAACCCGCACGGTGTTTCCACCAACAGATTTTGAGTCTGCCTTGTCTGCCAATTCCAACACGCCGGCTGAACAAAAATGATATTATCATAACGTAAGTTTTGTGTCAACAAAGGAGGAAAACATGATGAAAAAACATTTTTGTGTGATAACTATTTTAGTGGCCTTACTTATTGCTATTACATTTAGCGGTTTTCAAATAACGAATATGCTAAAAACGAATATATAGATGGTTATTGGATGGATAGAGACGGCCTTTATAATTCTGCCTGGAATGGTTCATGGGCAAGTGATTCTAACGGCTGGTGGTTCCAGTCAGGAAGCTGGTATCCATCTAATCAATGGCTTAAGATAGACGGCTCATGGTACTACTTTAAGGCTGATGGTTATATGGCATCAGGTGAGTGGGCAGGAGATTACTATCTTTCAAAGGATGGCACTCTTGCGACAGAAAAGTGGATCGGTAAGTATTATGTAGGAAGTGATGGAGCATGGGTGAGCGATAAAGAATATCCTGAAGACTTCACAGCTGCTGTTAATAGTGCTAAGGTCAGCACAAAAGACGGACAGAACTATGATATGGGTAAATTATTAAGCTATTTCGGTTTCCAGGGTACTCAGGGTGGATATGTTAAGGGTAATATGTGTATCAATCCTATTGACTTTGAAAATCCAAAGATAGTCGAGCTTAAGCTGGATAATAATTATTACAAGATAAACGCTGCATCTAACGGTGAGTACGTATTCGGAAAGTATTCACTTACTACAAATGATATGATGAATATCTATAATTTTATTAAGAATAATGATACAGATAACTTAGAGGTTCAAAATAATCCTCATAAGCCAACAACCTAAATGATTTTTAGAAATAAAATGTCTTAATTACGGAGGTCGATATGAAAATACTTGTTACCGGTGGAACCGGCTATATAGGCTCACATACAGTAGTTGAGCTGATCAAAGCCGGTCATGAAGTTGTTATATTTGATAACCTATACAATTCAAAAGAAGTAACTCTTGATTATATAAAAGAGATTACAGGAATCAGACCAAAGTTTTATAAGGCTGATATGCTTTGTCCTGAAGAGATGGAGCCGATTTTTAAAGAAAATACCTTTGATGCAGTCATACATTTTGCAGGACTTAAGGCTGTAGGAGAGTCAGTACAGCTTCCGCTTAAGTACTATGAGAACAACATCTCAGGAACTATCAATCTTTGTAAGCTGATGGATAAGTATAACTGCAAGAAGATTATCTTTTCTTCTTCAGCAACAGTTTATGGTTCTCCAAAGAGCTGTCCTATCACAGAAGACTTTCCGTTATCAACAACGAATCCATACGGAACTACAAAGCTTTATCTGGAAAGGATACTTAGCGACTTGACTGTTCCGGATCCGGATTGGAAGGTAATACTTCTCAGATACTTCAACCCTATTGGAGCAGATGAAAGTGGACTTATCGGAGAATCACCTAATGGAATTCCGAATAACCTCATGCCTTATATAATCCAGGTAGCTTTAGGAAAGCTTCCAGAGCTGGGTGTTTTCGGAAATGATTATGATACACCTGATGGTACCGGTGTTAGAGACTATATCCATGTAACTGACCTTGCACTGGGACATGTTGCGGCAGTTGACAGGATAAATAAAACCGAGCATGTAGATATATACAATCTTGGAACCGGAACCGGCTATAGTGTTCTTGATATAGTTAAGGCGTTTGAAAAGGCAAACGGTATAGAGATACCGTATAGTATAAAGCCAAGGCGCCCAGGCGATATCGCTATGTGTTATGCAAATCCTGCAAAAGCAAAGGATGAGCTTGGTTGGGAAGCAAAGTTTGATCTTGAAAGAATGTGCAAGGATTCATGGAAATTTGCTGAAATAACACTAAGGAATTCAAATTAATCGGAGATTTACCCCATGCCAGATAGAGAAACAATAGAAAACAGAAGATTACAGAGAGAGTTAAGAGCAAAAAGAGCTAGGGCTAGAGAAGCAAGAAGAAGGCGTAACATAAGAGTTTTCTTTTTATGTACGATTTTCTCTATCGTAGTTATTATATCCAGTATTGTAGTGATTGCTCACTCAATATCAGATAAAAAAGAGCATCGTGATAAGGGTATAAAAGCCTTTAATGAAAGCAGCTATGAGGAAGCATTAAAGGAATTTAGCATTTCCATAAATACTGAGCAGTGGTTTTCTTCTAAAATGGACTACGATACAGAGCTTTATATAGCAGCCTGTTATATGAGGCAGGGAGAGTATGCTGAAGCATCTAAGCAATACAAGAAGCTTACAGATGAATACAGCAGTTCAAAAACAAGTCTTGACAGAGATACCATTATGGGAATGATGTTTCTTGCCGATGCTCTTGAACAGGCAAATACAGGAGACATCAGTGACGCCACCATCTCTCAGCTGAAAAAGGAATATGAAGCAGGAAATGTTTCAATGAGTATATTTCTTGGAACAAGCTACCAGCAAATGGGAAATTATGAGGAAATGGTAAACTATTATACTATTTATGCTGATAAATTCGGAATTAATACTTATATAGCTTATCAACTTTCTGCTTATTATCTGGATATAGGAGACACTGAAACTGCAACCGACTATGTAAATAAGGGTATGAATGCTGAGGATGATCTATATCTTGATATGCTTCAGTTTAATGACATAATAATCACTGAAAAGAACCATGACTATGTAGGAGCACTAAATAAAGCAAGAGCACTTACAGAAGCTTATCCGGATAATGAAACCTATAAGAGAGAGTATGACTTCCTTGATTCAAGAGTTAATATAGACACAACACCAGTTCATACGGAAAGTGATGCAGACTAGATGATGAAATTACCAGATTCTTTTGTAAATAAAATGAAAATGATGCTGAAGGATGAATATCCAAAGTACGAGGAAAGTCTTTCACATCCTATGTATACCTGTCTGAGGGTCAATACACTTAAAATATCCGTTGAAGAATTTCTCGAGATTTCACCATTTAAGCTGACACCTGTTCCATGGACGAAAAATGGATTTTATTATGATGCTTCAGTGGATACACCATCGAAGCATCCTTTTTACTATGCCGGTCTGTATTATTTACAGGAACCAAGTGCATGTCTGCCTGCAGCCACTCTGCCTATAGAAGAGAATGACAAGGTACTTGACCTGTGTGCGGCTCCGGGAGGTAAATCTACAGAGCTTGCAACTCATCTGGGTAGTAAAGGACTTCTGGTATCAAATGATATCAGTGCTTCAAGACTTAAGGCTCTTCAAAAAAATATAGAGGTTTTCGGTATAAAGAATTCAATAATAACCTGCGAAACACCTGAAAGTCTTTCCAGTGTATTTAAAGCATATTTTGATAAGATACTTATTGATGCTCCCTGCTCCGGAGAAGGAATGTTCAGAAAATCAGGAGCTATGATCACTGCCTGGGAGCAAAATGGAAATGATAAGTTTATAGCTATTCAGCGTTCAATCCTGAAAGAAGCAGTAAAAATGCTTAAGCCGGGTGGAAGCATACTTTATTCGACCTGTACATTTGACCCAGGTGAGGATGAGAAGCAGGTACTGTATCTGAAGGAGCTATTTCCTGGCTTAAGGATAGAACCAATAGATTCATATGATGGATTTGTTCCAGGAAATCCTGAGTGGGCCGAAAGTGAAGATGATAGCCTAAAGAATACTTATCATCTGTTTCCACATAAAATAAAGGGTGAGGGTCATTTTGTCGCACTTCTTAAATCATATGAGGAGTCTGACAGATGTCCTACCGTAAGTGACTACAGTATAAAAGCTTATAAAAACAACATACCTGAAATAGAGGATTTCCTTTCTCACGTAAATATAGACAAGGATTATGCTTATGAATTCAGGAATAATAAGCTTTACATGGTTCCGAAGAATTCACCAGAGCTATCAGGTAAAAGGATAATGCGTAGAGGAGTATATCTCGGAGAGCTTAAGAAAAACCGATTTGAACCAAGTCAGTCATTTGCAATGATCCTGGGTGAGAATGATTTTGATAATAAGATAAGCTTTTCAGCAGACGACCCACGCGTATATAAATATCTAAAAGGCGAAACACTGGATCTAAGCGATTATTCAGGTCTAAATAAAGGCTGGGTACTTATTTTAGTTGATAAATATCCGCTTGGATTTGGAAAACTAACCGGTGATACTTTAAAGAATAAATATCTTCCGGGCTGGAGAATGATGAGTTAATAGCGAATAAGGCTATAGGATGAACACAGGATTTATTTATGAAAAAGAAAAAGGATTATTCCAAAGGAAAATACGGTCATTCAAAACATTATAGAAACAAAAGGCTATTTATGACACTACTTATCTTGGCATTTATAGTATTTGATGTTGTATTTAGCTTAGTTGTATTTCATACAAGAAAAACACTCTTTGTTATAGTTGCTTGTATAATGTCTATTCCATTTGCAAGAAACCTGATTGATCTCTTTATGTCATTAAAGGCTAAGCCCTTAGCTAAAGAAAGCTATATGGAAACTGTAAAGCTTTCAGAAGAAACAGGTGTTCCGCTTCTTTATGATATAACTGTTACAGAGTCAGAGGGCATTATTTATGTACCATGTCTCACTGTATATAATAACAATATTATCTGTTATACACCTGATATAGACGAGGTAAAGCAAAGAGAAAAAATAAAAAAATATATAAGCGAAGTAAATGTTATATCTGATACAAGCTACAGAGTATTTGTAACAGAAAAGAATAAAGCATTTGAAAAAGAAATAAAAAAGCTGCATGAGCCTGATGGTAAAACAAAGAAGCTGGATAAAAAAGTTAAGGACAACCTTCTTGGCATGGGATTCTAGAAATGAAAGAGATCATAATCACAAAAAATGAAGATGGTTATAAGCTTAGAAAGATATGTGCCAATTATCTAAGTAAAGCCCCGACCTCATTCATTTACAAAATGCTTCGAAAAAAGAATATAGTTCTTAATGATAAAAAAGCTGATGCAGATACTGTCGTTAAAAACGGCGATGTTATAAAGCTATATCTGAGTGATGAAACCATAGAAAAGTTTTCATCAGTTAATGAGAGTTCTTATCAAGGTACAGACGGGGATACACCTAAGGGACATAAACCCAATATCACCTTAGATATTATATACGAAGACTCAGACTTTATCTTCTGTAACAAACCTGTAAATGTATTATCGCAAAAATCTAAAAAGGATGATTATTCTATCAACGAAGCTATCATAGACTACCTAAGAGAGAAGGGTGAGGTTACAGCTGAAACTCTTAAAACCTTTAAGCCTTCTGTTTGTAACAGACTTGATAGAAATACAAGTGGAATAATTCTTGCCGGAAAATCCTCGCATGGCTCACGTTTTCTATCCGAGGTAATCCGTAAAAGAACTATAAAGAAGTATTATCTGGCATCGGTTCTTTCTAAGAATATGGGAGACATATCAAAGATAGAAGAATTGCCGTATGCAGACTTTGTAACATACTCGTTCCCATGCACCGACATCAGCATCGCTGGTCAGATTCAGGGCATTGAACGAGGTAAGACACGAAGCGGTTTGCTTTACGAAGTAGAACGTCTGCTTGCAAAGGCTAAAGAGACAGATACTCTGCCGAAGTTCTTACTTCTTGAAAATGTGAAGAACCTTGTATCTCAGAGATTTAAGCCACAATTTAATGAGTGGTGTGATTATCTCAGTGAGATCGGTTATAACACTTATTGGCAGATAGTCAACGCAAAGGATTGTGGCATACCTCAGAACCGGGAACGTGTATTTGCTGTAAGTATACGCAAGGATGTAGACACTGGTAAATTTGAGTTTCCACAGGCATTTGATACAGGCATACGTTTATTCCATGTTCTTGACTTTGATGTGAATGAGAAGTACATTCTCACATCTGATGCGGCTGGCAATTTACTTAATGAAATGGCTGATAACGGTACTCTCTTAGAGGAAGAAGAAATGTGGAACGAGCTG
>CACYJP010000115.1 GCA_902774725.1 uncultured Lachnospiraceae bacterium | reverse complement strand
CACCCAGCAACGCACTTATCATATGTTTCCGCTCAACCTGACACATTTGCCTAAATCAAGGGAAGCCAGGATTGTCTGCCTTGCCGATAAAATATGTGCCGGATATGAAACACTTTCGCTTCTTGATTATACGGATGATCTTAAATAAATTACAAAATAACATAAACCAACTATTAGGGGGAATTGTATGCCAAACTATACAAACATCACAGCAGCCAAAGAGATAAACAAGCTGGCAAAGCTGTGTCAGGACCATAACTACATAGATCCTGAGCTTTATGACAGATATCATGTTAAGCAGGGACTCAGAGAGCCAAGCGGAAAGGGAGTTCTTACAGGACTGACAGAGATATCTACCGTTTCAGGTTCCAAAGAGGTTGATGGAAAGATAGTTCCAATCGAAGGAAAGCTCAGCTACAGAGGAATAGATATCAACGATCTCGTTAACGGATTTACGAATAATCATAGATTCGGATTTGAGGAAACAGTCTATCTCCTGCTTTTCGGAACTCTTCCGGACAAGAATGAACTGGAGCAGTGGACTCAGCTTCTCAGCTATTGCAGAAAGCTTCCTACAGACTTTGTGGAGGACGTAATCCTCAAGTCACCGAACAAGGATGTCATGAACGCTATGTCTCAGGCCATCCTGGCACTTAATGGATATGACAAGCATTCTGATGATCTGAAGATATCCAACGTGCTTCACCAGAGTATAAATCTTATAGCTACCATTCCAATGATAGCTTCCTACTCCTATCTGGCTTACAGACATTATCTCCAGAGAAGAGGACTTTATATACACAATCCTAAGCCGGAGCTTTCAACCTCTGAGAACATACTCAGAATGCTCCGTCAGGACAAGAAGTTTACTCCGGCTGAAGCACAGCTACTCGATATAGCACTTGTACTTCATGCCGAGCACGGTGGTGGTAACAATTCAACCTTTACCACTCACGTTGTTACATCATCAGGAACCGACACCTACTCTTCTGTTGCAGCGTCACTTTGCTCACTGAAGGGGCCTAAGCACGGCGGTGCCAACATCAAGGTTATCAAAATGTTTGACGATATAAAGGCAAACATAAAAGACTGGTATGACGACGATGAGATAGAGGCTTATATCGATAAGATAGTAAATAAGAAAGCCTTTGATAAGACCGGACTTGTTTACGGACTCGGACATGCAGTTTATTCACTCTCCGATCCAAGAGCTACAATCCTCAGAAAGTACACTCTTCAGCTTGCAGAGGCTAAGGGCCGCGATAACGAAGCTCACCTCTACAAAGCAGTTGAACGTCTTGCTCCAAAGGTAATCGCAAAGAACCGAAAGATATATAAGGGTGTCTGCATAAACATCGACTTCTACAGTGGATTTGCTTACGATATGCTTAACATTCCTCTCGAGTTCATCACACCGCTCTTCGCCATAGGCCGAATCGCAGGCTGGAGCGCACATCGTATCGAAGAGCTCATGTGTGCAAACAAAATAATAAGACCGGCATATATGTCAGTAGCGGAAGATGCAAGCTACGTGCCGATCACAGATAGATAAATCCATCAAAGTAAGTGGATAAAAGTAAATGGGGACGGTTCAGATAGAACCGTCCCCACTTACTTATTCCCTATTATAATTTTTACAGACTCTCAAGTGTTGTTCTGATTGCCTTGATGAAGTCCTGAGTATTCAGTACTGTTACATCCTTAAGCTCAGTGATAAGAGCAAGATCCTTTGTCATTGTACCGCTCTCTATTGTCTGAAGAGTAGCCTTCTCAAGCTTATCAGCAAACTCCATCAGAGCCTGATTCTGATCCATCTCTCCTCTCTTTCTGAGAGCACCTGTCCATGCGAAAATAGTTGCAACAGGGTTTGTAGATGTCTCTTCACCCTTGAGATGCTTATAATAATGTCTGAAAGCATATCACTCATAACGTCTCCATCATAGTTCTTACAAGCCCAGATGAATCCACCCTTTGACTTCATAACACGTGCTACCGCATCATCGATAAGTGTATAGAAATACTCGATTCCTGCAGCATCGAACTTCTCTTTATATTCCTTATCAAAGATCTCCTGGAATATATCCTTAAATGTATGATCATACTTCTTAGAAATAGTATCCTTTGTTGCGAACCAGAGGCTCTGCTTTGTATCAAGCGCATATGTGAAACAGCTTCTTGCAAAGCTCTCAATAGAACCGTTAATGTTGTGCATTCCCTGTACAACTCCCGGGCCATCGAACTCATGAACTGTAACAGACTCCTTTGAACCATCTGCTGCTGTATAAACAAGCTCAACCTTTCCTGCACCCGGAACCTTCATCTCAACTGCCTTATATACATCACCATACGCATGTCTTGCAATTGTTATAGGCTTCTCCCAGTTTTTTACGCAAGGTGTTATTCCCTTCACCTGAATAGGTGCTCTGAAAACTGTACCATCAAGGATAGCTCTTATAGTTCCGTTAGGGCTCTTCCACATCTCCTTGAGGTTATACTCTTCTACTCGTGCAGCATTTGGAGTGATTGTTGCACATTTAACAGCAACCTTATACTTCTTTGTTGCATTTGCAGCATCCTTAGTAACCTGATCATCAGTTTCATTTCTGTACTCAAGACCAAGATCATAATACTCAGTGTTAAGCTCAATAAACGGACAAAGGAGCTCATCCTTTATAAGCTTCCAAAGGATACGAGTCATTTCGTCTCCGTCCATCTCGACGATCGGGGTTGTCATTTTAATCTTTTCCATAATTTCCTCCTTGCTTATGGTTTTCTTATCTATATCTTATATCAATCATTATTTTTCTTATTATCAAGCTCTTCGAGAAGCTTAAGCAGAACTTCAGTCTCTCCGTTTTCAGAAAGAGGCGGAGCGATGTGCTTTGCGGCCTGCTTTACTTCATCTCTTGCACTTCCGATTGCATAGCTCTCTTCAGCTGCATCAAGAAGTCCGAGATCATTTATATTATCGCCAAATGTCATAGTCTCTTCGCGCTTTATTCCAAGCTGCTTCTGAAGTATCTTCAGTGAGCTTCCCTTATCGGCATCAGGATAAACGATATCCATCCACATGATTCCGGCACTTGCGATCTTGAACTGATTCTTCCACTTCGGTGTGAACCACTCATTTACGATTGCTTCAGCATTGTCTGTATGATAGATAGACATCTTAACTATATCGTCATGCAGATGCTGTTCAAAGTCTCCGAGCACCTCTATGTTAAATCTGTAGGAGTCCCTGAGCCAGTAAAACATCTTGCTCTTATCCTCGCAATAAGCCGTATCCCTTCCGCAGAGCATTATATCGCAGTCCGGCAATCTCTTCGCATCGCGGATCATCTCCATAAGCGGCTTACGTTCAATAACATTCATATTGTAAACTCTCGTCGCATCTCTCAGAATTGCTCCGTTGTCGGTTATATAATAGATATCTTCCTTGACCGGCTGAAACAGCTTCGCCATACTCGCGAACTGTCTTCCGCTGGCACCAACATAGATGATACCATGCTCCTTGAGTCTTTTAATAACATCATACATCCTGACATCGATTTCATGCGTTCCGTCAGGTACGAGTGTTCCGTCTATATCGCTTGCAATGAGTTTGATCATCTGTTTTCCTCCCGGCACACCATTTTTAATCATTTTTTCTAATAAACAAGTGGTATTTTACCATAAGAATTGACTATATGCCACTAAAAAGTTTATACTATAAATGTGGTTGTCTGCGTTAAATATGCTGACAAAAGATTACACGTGAAAAGAGTTAAAAATGGTTAATTATCACATCAGAAAAAGAAAAAGAACCAGGTACACCTTCAGACTTGTCGGATTTGCGATCGCACTTCTATGTGGCTCGCAGGTTGCTATGTTTTTTATGGGCTATGGAAGGAATCATAAGATAGGAACCTTCTTTGCCGCCCTCTTCTTACTATATGGAGGTTATCTGTTTATCAATTCATTTAAGCCAAGATTCTATGATACAGACTACGAATTCAAGGAAAATGATTTCATTGTCAAGATGCATAGAGGCGAAAAAACATTTGCCTACAGTGACATAACGGATCTGAATATGATCATCCCTCAAAACGAGAATATCTACAGCATAGTTCAGATAGTCGTTGGAAGGGAACAATTCCTGCTTCCGTTCACTCTGAAGAAGGCTGTTGCGGATCAGATATATGGTCTGCTCTGCCAGAAAACCGGACGTGTGCCTGTAGCCGCAAACAATGATACAAACCAGAACAGTGAAGCAACAGCTAACGCAGAAGAAGTAACAGACGAAGAGAAAGAAGGCGACAACTAAAATGGACCTGCAGACTCTGAAAAAACTTCTTGATTCTTATAGCAATATAAATGAAATAAACTACTACGACGAGACCGACTCTACAAATCAGAGAGCAAAGGAATATATAAATAGTCAGGACGTTTCCTCTGCAAAGTTGCCTCAGCTATTTGTTTCTGAGATACAAAATGCAGGTCGCGGCAGACTTGGAAGAAGCTGGGTTTCTCCACCAAACGAGGGAATCTGGATGTCGTACTTATGTAAACCTGCTCTCTCACCGGAACAGATACCATCAGTTACACTGCTCGCAGGACTGGCGGTAGCAAGGGCCATCAACAGCTTTGCTCTGCAGAAAAGCATTTTCAATCTGGAAGCTCAGATCAAATGGCCCAACGATATCGTTATAAATAAAAAGAAGATCTGCGGCATACTCACAGAGCTTATCGGAAGCACCTCGTGTATAGTGTGCGGCATCGGAATAAATGTAAACAGTCTGACTTTTCCGGATGAATTATCCAACAAGGCAACCTCTCTCCTTAAGGAGACCGGAGTTGTCTGGAACAGGGAAAAACTTATAGCCGTCATAATAAAGAATCTGGAAGACCTGATCTATGCTTATGAAAAATCAGGCGATCTGGAGTTCATTCTTTATGACTATAACAGACTACTTGTGAATCTGGATAATGAAGTCATCATCACCGACAACTCCGATTTAGGCGGTGCGTCAAACGAGGGCACATACATTTCCAGAGGAATAGACAAAACCGGAGCACTTATTATAGAAGACTCCAACGGAAACAGGAAAAATGTATCGAGCGGCGAAGTGTCCGTCCGAGGAATATATGGATACGTATAGTCCAATCAGTAATTATTAACAGGCAGGTATATATGATCAACGGTAAAAAGCTGGTCGCACTCTGTACTTCCAGAATATACGACCCACAGATACATGGTTATATTGAACGACTTAACAAGCGCTTGAGAGCAGATAACTACTCTCTTCTTGTTTTTGCGATTAACTCCGATATCTACTGGGAGGAAGACCGACCTGCTGCTGAGAAGTACGTATTCGACCTCCTTCCATATGATTATCTGGATGCCGTTATTATAATGAACGAGAAAATCAAAAGTCATAAGATTGCCAAAAAGGTAATAAATGCTTCTCTTTCTCACGACGTTCCGGTTATTATCGCTGATGGAAACTACGAAAATGTTTCATGTATAAACTTTGATTATGAAAAAGGTTTTGAACAGATAGCCAGACACGTTATCGAAACACACGGAGTAAGAAGGCCACATATGATGGCAGGACAGCCGGATAATGAGTTTTCAAATAAGCGTATCGAAGTATTTAAAAAGGTACTCAGTGATAACGGAATCACATTTGATAACAGCATGCTGAGCTACGGATATTTCTGGGCTGATCCATGCGTGGAAGCAACTGACGAGCTTCTTAAAAGAGATGAGCTCCCTGAGGCTATCATCTGTGCTAACGATGTTATGGCTATTACTGTTTCAGAGATGTTAATAGATGCCGGCTATAGGATACCGGAGGATATCATAGTTTCCGGCTTTGACGGTTATGACGAGATATACTTTACTGACCCGAAGATTGCTTCTGTATCATGTGACATCATACTTCTCGCTGATTCAACAGCCGATGCAGTTCTGGAATCAATAAATGACAGAGGTATACATCACAAGGATATAGTTCCTGTATTGATCCCGAATGAATCCTGCGGCTGTCCTGAGTGTAACCAGCATCCACAGATACTTAAAAACTGGTTTAGAGAAAGCTTTGCCCGTCACAACGATGACAATCGTGTTCTGAAAAGACTTGGTGCATTTATGCAGACCAGTAGCACCATAGGTGAAATGGTTTCACATCTGGACTGTTATAAAACTGATAATATACTTACTGCCGTAGACAGACGGATATTTGACAAGGAATCGAATTACTTTACAAATGAGGATACGGATGACAACCCAAGTGTATTTGCTGTTATCTTCGATTCAGATTATCCGGAAAACTTCAAAAAAGATACATTTAAGCTGGGCTACTCACGAGGAAAAGCCTGTGGCAACATCCTCGCCCCTCAGCTGAGAGACCGAATACTTGAGCTTACGGAAAGTGGTTATCCGCTTATCTTCAACGCTCTTGACTATATGGGAAAAGCATTTGGATTTGTCTGCTACTATTTCAGAGATTACAACATCTCGAATTACACAAATACTATGAATGCTACCAACACCATCGGAAATGGTATCGGCGGATATATCAACCTGAGGTACCAGCGCTCCATCCTTGAAAAAATGGATGAGATGTATCTCCGCGATTCTCTCACAGGAATATATAATCGAATCGGATTCAGAAAAACCTTTGATGAATTGATTGAGAACGGCACATATAAGGATGAGCCTGTCACCGTAATCATGTCCGATATGGACGGCCTTAAGTATATCAACGATAACTTCGGCCACATAGAAGGCGACAGCGCAATTGTTACAGTTGCAAACGCCCTTTCAAACTCACTGCCTGAAGGAAGCATCCCGAGCAGAATCGGCGGCGACGAATTATTCGCAGTTGTTTTCGGCAAAACCGATCCTAATAATATCATAGAAAAAATAAACGCTTTCCTTGAGCTTTATAATGCCGCATCCGGCAAACCATACAAGGTTTCAACAAGCTGCGGCTACATACAAACAACTCTTTCAGAAGACTTCGATATATCACAGGCACTAAAACAGGCCGACGAAATAATGTACAAAGAAAAGAAACGCAAGAAATCATAATTCAAAAAGAACCGTCCCCATCTACTTTAAGTAAGCGGGGACGGTTCTTTTTGAATTATGCGAACACATCTTCCATTTCGTAATACAATTTTCTCAGCATATCATTAGACAGATCGGTTTCATTCAGAATCGTGTATCTGTCTGCTCTTGTTGCGGCCGCACTCTGCCATGCTCCGATAAATATCTCTTCTGTTATGTTCCAGGTAGATGGAACTACAGGTATCTGATATTCTTTTATAATTCTCGTGATCTTAGCTATATTTCTGTTCTGGAACTTGCAGGCGCCATAGCTTCCCATTGCAACAGCTATGCCGTGTGGTACATTTACATGATCTGCAAAGTTCTCTTCAAGAGCGTGACAGAACAGATGCTCGGAACCACTGCTCGGACGTGATGTACCTGCAATCTCCATCGCAAGTCCACCCATTACAAGAGCCTGCGTGAGTCGCTTGATAAAATCAACACTCTTCAGCTCCTTCATATCGTTATACGCAATCGAGTTAAATGCCATCTTTGATATCATATATGCAAAGTCATCAACGTAGTCCTTACCGGCTATATGCGCGATCTTCCAGTCATTAAGAGCGGTGTACTTACTTACAGTATCACCGATTCCGGCAAGAAGCTGCCTGTCAGGAGCGCTCATTATAACTGATGCATCAACAAGGATTGCATGAGGAATGGTACATTTAAATGTTTTACGAGCCTTTCCTTCTGTTCCGAGAACAGCAACCGGCGAGGCAAGACTATCGTTGCTTATGGTAGTCGGAAGCGAGATAAGCTTTGCCTTGCTGACAAATGCAGCAAACTTCGCGAGGTCAAGAACCGTTCCACCACCAAAGCCGATAACAGTTTTGATATCATTCATGGTTATATACTTGGCAAGCGCTACAGCATTATCATAGCTTGCAGACTGGATCAGATAGAGCTCACTGTTCGGAAAGCTCTTCTCTATTCTATTTATGATTCCTTCAAAAATCCCTTTAAGATTTTCCTCTGTTACTATTATAGTTTTCTTCTCAGCGATACCCGGAAGCACATCCTCCATAACAGCAGGGATACGACCAAAGATTCCGTCATCAACTATCAGATGATATGGCAATTTAAACTGATGCATAGTAAATCTCCTTTGCTGATTATTTTACAAAAGGAGTCAATGAGTACCATCCCCATTGACTCCAAATAATTATCTATAGATTATTTCATGTCTTCCCGGTCCGTTTGAAACCATAGTGATAGGGAAGCCGATTTCTTTCTCTATGAATTCTATGTACTTGCGGCAATTCTCAGGAAGCTCCTCGTACTTTGTGATTCCTCTGATGTCTGTCTTCCAGCCCGGAAGAACCTCATATACAGGCTTAGCCTTCTTAAGCTTTGTTGTTACAGGGAAGTCCTTGGTAACCTCTCCGTCTATTTCATAGCCTACGCATACAGGAATCTCATCGAGATATCCAAGAGCGTCAAGAACTGTAAATGCAACATCAGTTGTACCCTGAAGTCTGCAGCCATACTTTGAAGCTACGCAGTCAAACCATCCCATACGACGTGGACGACCTGTAGTTGCTCCGAACTCACCCTTATCACCACCATGAGTTCTGAGAAGATCTGCCTCTTCATCAAATATCTCACTTACAAACTCTCCTGCTCCTACAGCACTTGAGTAAGCCTTACATACTGTAACTATCTTCTTGATCTCATATGGTGGGATACCTGCTCCGATCGCACCATATCCGGCAAGTGTAGATGATGATGTAACCATCGGATAGATTCCGTGATCAGGATCCTTCATAGAACCAAGCTGTCCCTCAAGAAGTATGTTCTTTCCTTCCTTGATTGCATTATAAAGGAATGCTGATACATCACAAACAAATGGCTCAACCATTTTCTTATATTCCATAAGAGTTTCATAAACGCCCTCTACTGTGAGAAGTGGCTTATGATAGAGATGCTCGAGAAGTGCATTCTTCTGAACGATAACTCTTTCTATCTTTGCCTTAAGTGACTCCTCATCATCGAAAAGCTCCGAAACCTGGAAACCGATCTTAGCATACTTATCTGAGTAAAATGGAGCAATACCTGACTTTGTTGAACCAAATGATTTCTTGCCAAGTCTCTCTTCTTCATACTGATCTAAAAGAATATGATATGGCATGAGAATCTGTGCTCTATTTGAAACAAGAATATGTGGTGTTGGAACTCCCTTTGATACAAGGTCGTTAACCTCTTCCACTAATTTTGGAATATTGAGAGCCACTCCATTTCCAATAATGGATGTTGTATGATCATAGAATACGCCGGATGGAAGTAAGTGTAATGCAAATTTTCCATAATTATTTATAATTGTATG
>CACYJP010000114.1 GCA_902774725.1 uncultured Lachnospiraceae bacterium | reverse complement strand
ATATTGAAATTTATACAGTATTTTATTGTTTTCTGACAAGATTTTGTGTTATCAGTCCTCATCCTTCTCGAAAAAGCCCATCTTGTTGCGCTTATAGGCAACGCCCTCAGGCTCGTTGAGGAACGGAATGATGTCTGCATCATAGTTGCAAAGTACGTTAAGTGTATACGCGCCTGCATTTTCCGGGTTATTGATATATCCGGATGATTCGGATAAGCATTACAGCTTATGCAAATGTAATGTCTCACCTGAGAGAGTTGAAAAATGTATAGTAGATATGGATACTGACTATATAATTGACAGGTTGGCTGCAGTTTACATAACATCGCCGGACTATCTTGGAAATATGCAGGATATAAGTGGCATCGCTGAGGTAGTACATAATCATGGTCAGCTGCTTCTTTGCGATAATGCACATGGTGCATACCTTAAGTTTCTCAAGGAGGATATGCATCCGATCACCAAGGGTGCCGATATAGTTGCAGACTACGCGCATAAGACACTTCCTGTTCTGACAGGTGGCGCGTATTTACACATTTCCAAGTCTGCTCCTGAAGGTATAGAGGTTATCGCTAAAAAGGCAATGCTTATGTTTGGCTCCACCAGCCCTTCATATCCGATACTTAAGTCTCTGGATGAGGTTCCCGACAGGATCAGCCCTGAAGCTTTTGCAAAGGCTGAGAAGTATGTTGGAGAGCTTAAGCAGCTGGTTCCTTGTATAGATAGCGAGCCGTTCAAGATAACTATC
Organism: uncultured Lachnospiraceae bacterium; assembly: GCA_902774725.1. Lineage (GTDB taxonomy): Bacteria > Bacillota > Clostridia > Lachnospirales > Lachnospiraceae > Eubacterium_Q. Next base: position 6,852 of record CACYJP010000114.1, on the reverse strand, counting down.
CCTGCATTCAAGCTGGGAATGAATGGTTACGAGCTTGCGGATAAGCTAAGAAGAGCTAACATGGAAGCTGAGTATGCGGATCCTGATTACGTTGTGACAATGTGGTCTCCTTATAATAAATTCCCGGTTGAGAGTATCTGGTTCAAGAGAATCGTGAACGAGATCTTTGAAAAAGCGAAGGACAGCCTTGAGGCAGAGTTTGCTGATATCACAGTCAAGAAGCTTGGCTGCAAGCCGAGAGTCAGATACCAGCCATACGAGGTGCTTTATACACCAAGTGAACGAGTAGAGGTAAACAGTGAAATCATTGGAAGAGTTGCCGGTGATTCCGTGGAGATATGCCCACCTGCAATTGCACCTGTAGTTGTGGGAGAGGTTATAGATGAAGATGTTCTTGAAGTGCTTAAGTATTACGGAATAAAAGAAATAGATGTACTTAAGCTTGTGAAATAATCCGCCCGAAATGCGGATGAAAAGAGGTTAATTATGGTAGTTAGAGATGAAGTTCGTAAGATGAAAACGGTTGCTCCGCTTGTAGCAGCTATGAGCAATGAGGCAAGATGCAAGGCACTGAAATGTGTTGCGGAAAAGCTCGCTGAAAAAAAGGATGAGATATTTGCAGAGAACAAAAAGGATCTTGAGGCAGCAGCAGAAAATGGCGTGGCTGACGCTATAGTAAAGAGACTAAAGTTTGACGAGGGAAAGCTGAGAGATGTTATCGCTGGAATAAATCAGCTGGTTACTCTGGATGATCCTATCGGAAAAATCACACTGGACAGAGAGCTGGACGAGGGACTCAGACTTACCCGTGTTACTTGTCCTATCGGTGTTATAGGAGTCATATTTGAAGCAAGACCTGATGCACTGGTTCAGATATCATCGCTTTGTATCAGGAGCGGAAATTGTCCTGTGCTTAAGGGTGGAAAGGAGACAACCTTCACAAACAGAATTCTGTTCGGAATTATTTACGATGCTGTAATCGAGGCTGGTTTCCCTGAGGGATGTATGCTGCAGGTTGAGCAGCATAACGAGATAGATGAGCTTCTGAAATGTGATGGACTGGTTGATCTTCTTATACCTCGCGGCTCCAATGCATTTGTCAGATATATAATGGATAACACGCATATCCCTGTAATGGGACATGCGGACGGAGTATGCCATATATACGTAGATAAGGATGCCGATATTGATAAAGCGGTTAACATAATACTTGATGCAAAGACTCAGTACACTGCTGCGTGCAATGCTGTTGAGACTCTGCTTATTCAGAGAGATGAGGAGCTGATAGGAAAGCTTATGCCTAAGCTTGTAAAGGCTCTCGCTGAAAATGGTATCAAGCTGAGAGGAACGAAGGAAGTAATAGATAAGGTCGATGCACTTGCTAAAACTGAAGCAGGCTCGCTTGAGTTTGAAGCAATCGATGAGTCGGAATTCAAGGAGTACCTGGCGCTTATCGTTTCTGCAAAGTTCGTGGATACAGTAGATGAGGCGATAGACCATATCAATCTTCACGGCTCACATCATACTGATGCTATAATCACAGAAAACAGTGAGGTGGCTGAAAGATTTATGCAGCTTGTTGACAGTGCGGGCGTATATCAGAATTGCTCGACAAGATTTGCTGATGGCTTCAGATACGGATTCGGTGCTGAGGTTGGAATCAGTACCAGCAAGATACATGCAAGAGGTCCTGTCGGACTTGAGGGACTTGTAACCTATAAGTATAAGCTCGTAGGACACGGACAGATAGTCGGAGACTATGCCAGTGGAAAGAGCAGCTTCCATTTTAAGGATTTATAATATCCATAGGATGCATATGGTTATCAGTATGAATGAAGCGGAAATACGCATGTCCGCTTTGCCAGATGAAAGGGTTTGAAATAGGATGTATAAGGGGTTAATGAAGACGTATAAGAAAGCGTATAAGGCTGCTGCCATTTGGATGGCATTAGTTATGCTCGCTTGTTTTTCCGGATTGGGTGAACTGGGAAAGGTTTTTGCTGCAGGAAATACGCTTACTGTCAAGGCGAGTCAGATAGACTTTTCTGAGATGATATTCAAGGCTGAACAGCTTGAGAAGGATCAGATAACAGAGGTTGTGTTTGTGCTTGATAAGGATATAGAGCTAAAGAGCTTTCGACTGCTTGAGAATAAGTATACAAAAAAGCTTACTGTAAAGGGTGATCATATTCTTTATATAAAGGATGGCGGAAGCTTTGAAAGTCAGGTTCCTACAACAATCGAGGCAGATGTAAAGCTGCGTCTTGGAACAAGCGGCGGAGCAGGTGCGTTAATGTCTATGATGGGTACATTTACCTCATATGGAAGCATTACATTTTTTAGTGGAGATGGTTTATACGCATATGGTGATGTGAACATCTGTGGTGGTGTATTAAGTGCATTTAATACTAATAATGGAATTAATACAGACGGAAATATCTCGATATCCGGTGGAAAAATAAGATTTAGTAAGACTTTTAATCCGGGACTATGTACAGTTAGTCCGGATAAAAGTATCACCATATCAAGTGGAGATATTTATGTCGAGTCTATGGGTCCGGCGATTTTTAGTGAGGGAACGATCAACCTTACAGGTGGAGTGATTGAGGCAAAGGTTTCTAAGGATTATACGGAATATGCCGGTCTGCCGGCTGTTGTCGGAAAAACAATTAATCTTTCGAATAAGCTGAATATTACTAAACCGGATGATGGCGTAATTGTTGATTATGTATTTTCGGAAACAGATACAAAAACATATAGGGCTATTGCGACACCAATGGGTGAAGTTGCTCAAAATGTTTATATCACAAAGCCGATTGATGGTGGTGATGGTGGCAATGTTCCCGGTGGAGATGCTGACAAGACTGTCTATAAGAATGAATGGGTAAACGGAAAGTGGTACGGAGCTGATGGTAAGCAGTCCTACGGAGAAACGCTCAGCTGGTACAACAATGGCTCCGGTTGGTATGTTCAGGACACATCCGGCTGGTACCCACAGTCTGAGTGGCAGAGGATAGATGGAAAGTGGTACTACTTCACTGCTGAAGGATATATGGATTATAGTGAATACCGCGATGGCTGCTGGCTGGGTGCAGACGGTGCATGGGACGAGGCTTACTCAGGTGGTCACTGGTGCAGTGATTCATATGGATGGTGGTATGAGGATGCTTCAGGCTGGTACCCTGTAAATCAGTATGTATGGATCGATGGAGTAAACTACTGGTTTGGTGCGGATGGTTACTGGGGCTAATAAATTCTTTGGAGACAGTTTTCGGGATGACCGGAGGCTGTCTTTTTTTTGATTTTGAAAACGGTGTATATTACATTTTCACGCAAAATAGAAAGTATTTTATGAAAAAAATAGAAAGTATGGCTTGACAAATATGAATGTCGGGCATATAATGTTCACCAAAATACAGCTTTTAAGAAGTCGTGAACAGACATGGGCGCGATACTAAGAAGCAGTGTGTGAAAAAAAGCTGTTAAAGGAAGTAGTTTGTGGAAAAAGTTTGTAAAAGAAGGTGAACAAAATGCATAAGGTAGAAAGAGCGATAATAATGGCTGCAGGTATGGGGACACGTCTTAAGCCTGCTACAGATGATACACCAAAGCCAATGGTAAAGGTAAATGGTGTAAGGATGATCGATACAGTTATTGATGCACTTCATGCAAATGGGATAAATGAGATCCATATAGTGACAGGATACCTGGCTGGAAGATTCTCAGAGGTTAAGCAGAAGTATCCTGATGTAGACATTCTTTATAATCCGTACTACGAAACAAGAAATAATATATCTTCTATGTTTGTTGCAAGAGAGTATCTTCAGAATGCTATCTGCGTTGATGGAGATCAGATCATTTATAATCCTGAGATACTCAGCCCATACTTTGATTATTCAGGATATGCAGGAAGCCTGCTTCATGATGAAACAGACGAGTGGGTTATGCAGACAGACGAGCTTGGAATAGTCACATCTGCATCAATTGGTGGAAACCATGGATGGCAGCTCTTCGGTATCTCAAGATGGACAAGCGAGGATGGACTTAAGCTTAAGAGATATATCGAGGAAGAGTATCTTGTAAAGAAGAATTATGATATCTGGTGGGATAATATACCGCTTTTTATTCATCCGGAGGATTTTAAGCTCAAGGTCAGAAGGATAATGAAGGGTGATTTAAAAGAGATAGATAATTTCTACGAATTGATAGAAGTTTGCGGAAGAGACGTAAGGAAGGCCGGTTAAGCCTTCCTTATTTCTTTGAATTATTATTCAGTTTGTTTTTAGTTTTGATTTTAGTTTTGATTTTAGTTTTATTTTTAGTTTTATTATTTGTTTTATTCTTTGATTTGGTTTTCTTTTTCACAGAATAGCCGAACTGTCCCAGCTTCTTTCCCAGTGCAAAGTATTCGCCGTGAGAGTATGCAATCAGATTCGTAGCACGCAGGTCGAATCGTCCCTTCTCATCCATATATTTATCGTCAACGGTTACGCCGACAACCTCAGCAATGAACATATGATGAGTACCAAGCTTCTCTATCTTCTTAACCTTGCAATATATATTTACCGGACTCTCGTCTATGGCGGGAGTCTTTATATATTCGGAAACATATTCCGTAAGCTTCATTTCCTTAAACTTATCGTACTTGCTTCCCGAACGAACGCCACACCAGTCGCAGGCACGTGTGAGCTCAGATGTAACTAGGTTAACAACAAACTCGCCGGTTTCTTTGATTATTTCATAAGAGTAGCGCTCAGGTCTGATTGATACGGAAAGCATCGCTGGGTCAGAACAGATAGTTCCCGCCCATGCGAGAGTGATTATATTTGCCTTTTCTCCCGGTCTTTTGCAGCTGACCATAACAGCAGGCACAGGGTAGAGCATATTACCGGGTTTCCATGATTCCTTCGCCATAATTCCTCCGATCGTTAAGTTGGATATCGTTATAGTAGCATATTTTCATTTTAGGTGCCACATATAGGTACCGTGTACCAGGTGCAAAAAAATAAAAATTTTGGTGAAAAAAAATAAAAAAAAGTGAAAAAAAATAAAAAAACAGTTGACAAAAGAAATCGCTTGCTGTAATATACTTTGGTTTTGCAAAAATGAGAAAGTAAAATAGAACATATCTTTAGCGCAGAACCGTAGATATTATATATTTATGGAGGTAAGACTATGAGAAACAAAATGTTTAGCAAAGTATTGGTTGGCGGAAGCGCACTTGCAATGACACTTGGTGTTATACCGGGAATTGGAATGGGTAAGGTTGAAGCTGCTGCTATACGTCCGAAAGGTTCGATGATAACTATCAAGAGTTCGAAGCTTAAAGAATATGTTCAGAATGACTGTGAAATACCATATGATGAAGGCGTTGAAAAGGTCGTAATTAATATGGATGAGGAGCTTAACGTTCCGGGCGATATTATTGCTTCTGGATCTCTTAGTATCGAAGGTGATAAGAAGCTCACAGTTGGCGGTATGCTTATAGATGGTGATCTTAATATATTTGAAGATGCAAATATAGTAGTTAATTCCGGGGATATGAATGATTATAGTATAAATATCGATGGAGGGCTTACTACATCTGGCAATCTCACAATAGAATCCTGTAAGTATGGAATAAGAACATATGATCGATATAATGATGATGATATGGATTCAACCTCTAACTATTATGTGCATGTAGCTGGTGGAAAACTTACTATCAAGGATGGTTCATTTGGAATCGATGCTGCTAATAGTGTTTTAATAGACGGCGGTGAAGTTGATATTACTAACGAAGAATATGGAATCAGAACTTATGGAAGTTTGAAAATTAACGGTGGTAAGGTCACTGAAAAAATAGAAAAAAGCAAAGGAATGGATGCGGAAGGAGAAATAATTATCAACGCGGGTGAAGTTAATGTTGAGGCTGAAGACTCAGCGATTTATGCAGGTGAGATAAATATCTCAGGCGGAAATGTTAACTTAAATGTCGATCGTTTTGACGCAATAAAAACTTATGATGGTGATTTAAATATCTCAGGCGGAAATGTGATCGCAAATGCTGATAATGATGCTATATCTTCACGTAAAGGAATTAATGTAACAGGTGGTTATGTAGAAGCAAACTGCAGTTACGAAAAGACAGAGGACGGTTATGCAGTCTATGCCACTAGCCATACAGCTGATGAGTGCAATTTCATAATTGGAGACGATATGTATATAAGCACTCCTAAAAATGGACAGATAGTGGCGCATTCGACATACTATAATAATTATTTTTACTTAGCTGATTCAGAGGGTAACAGTCCGTCAAAGGCTGTTATCGAGAAAAAGCCTGTACCTGTAGATCCTGATGATAAGAAGGACGATAAGAAGGATGATAAGAAGGACGATTCTTCGGATAAGAAGGATGATAGCAAGAAGGATGATCAGAAGAAGACAGATGCAAAGCATTCAAATGAATGGGTAGATGGTAAGTGGTACAACGCAGATGGTACACAGACCTACAAGGGAACACTTAGCTGGAAGCAGAACGAAAAAGGCTGGTGGATTGAGGATTCAGAAGGCTGGTATGCAAAAAATGAGTGGCAGAAGATAGATGGTAAGTGGTATTTCTTCACAGCTGATGGATATATGGACTACAGCGAGTATCGTGATGGCTGCTGGCTTGGAGCAGACGGTGCATGGGATGAGTCATACTCAGGCGGACACTGGATGCAGGATTCTAAAGGCTGGTGGTATGAGGATGCATCAGGCTGGTATCCACAGAACCAGTATGTATGGATCGACGGAGTTCAGTACTGGTTTGGTGCTGACGGCTACTGGGCATAAGCATCAGATGTTTTGTTAAGCATAAGCATCTGCTGA
>CACYJP010000113.1:12996-15711 GCA_902774725.1 uncultured Lachnospiraceae bacterium | reverse complement strand
TATCCATGACTTCGTAGGTCCTCTCGGAAATGCAACAGAGGTAGAGGGACTTAAGAAGGTTGCCGTTGTAGGTGGTGGTGTTGGTTGTGCTATCGCTTACCCGGTTGCTAAGAAGCTTCACGATATAGGCTGTTCAGTAACTTCTATAGTAGGTTTCAGAAATAAAGACCTGATTATTCTTGAGGATGAATTCAGAGCAGCTTCTGATAATTATATACTTATGACAGATGATGGATCTGCCGGTGAAAAGGGAGTCGTAACCGCTCCGCTTGAAGAGCTTATCAAGAACGGTGAGGAGTTCGATGAGGTTATCGCTATCGGACCACTGATCATGATGAAGTTCGTCGTAATGACAACTAAGAAGTACAACGTAAAAACTGTTGTCAGCATGAACCCAATAATGGTAGATGGTACCGGAATGTGCGGATGCTGCCGTCTTACTGTTGGTGGAAAGACAAAGTTTGCCTGCGTTGACGGACCGGACTTTGATGGATTTGAGGTTGACTTCGACGAGGCTATGGCAAGAGGCGGTATCTACAAGCCGTTCGAGCTTAAGGCCAGAGAAGAAGCTTGTAATATGATTAAGAGCGGCATGTCTGCCGAGAGTAAGTAAGGAGGTGTAGAAGATGCCAAATATGAGAATGGATAAGAATCCTATGCCTTCACAGGATCCAAATGTAAGAAATAAGAACTTTGATGAGGTTGCACTCGGATATACAGAGGAGCAGGCAGTCGATGAGGCAGCGCGTTGCCTTAATTGTAAGAATCATCCATGTATGGATGGATGCCCTGTTCAGATATCTATCCCTGAGTTCATTCAGAAAATAGTTGAAAAAGATTTCGAGGGAGCATATCAGGTTATCAACCGCTCCAGCTCACTTCCTGCTGTATGTGGTCGTGTATGCCCACAGGAAAGACAGTGTGAGTCAAAGTGTGTAAGAGGTATCAAGGGCGAGGCGGTCGGAATCGGACGTCTTGAGAGATTTGTTGCTGACTGGCACAACCAGAATGTTACAGCAGCACCTGAGAAGCCACAGCCAAACGGTCATAAGTGTGCAGTTATCGGATGTGGACCATCCGGACTTGCATGTGCATCAGACCTTGCAAAGAAGGGTTACGATGTAACTATTTACGAAGCTCTCCATACACCGGGTGGAGTTCTTGCTTATGGAATTCCTGAATTCCGTCTTCCAAAGGCTATCGTTCAGAAGGAAGTAGATGGTCTTAAGGCTCTCGGAGTTAAGATAGAGACAAATGTTGTTATCGGAAAGTCAATTACTATAGATGAGCTTTTCGATGAGTTTGGATATGAGTCAGTATTCATCGGTTCAGGTGCCGGACTTCCTAGATTTATGAACATTCCGGGAGAAAACCTGAACGGAGTTTATTCAGCAAATGAGTTCCTTACAAGAATTAACCTTATGAAGGCATTTAAGGAGGGCTCATCAACACCTATCGAAAGACCTAAGAAGGCTGTTATCGTTGGTGGTGGAAATGTTGCTATGGACGCAGCTCGTTCAGCAAAGCGTCTTGGTGCAGATGTTACTATAGTTTACAGACGTTCTATGGAAGAACTTCCTGCCAGAAAGGAAGAAGTAGAGCATGCTATAGAGGAAGGAATTGTATTTAAGCTTCTCAACAATCCTATAGAGGTAGTAGGAGAGGAAGGAAGAGTAAAAGCAGTTCGTTGTCAGGAGATGGAGCTTTCTGAGCCTGATGAGTCAGGACGTAGAAGCCCTGTTCCTGTAGAAGGAAAGATCAATGAGATTGAAGCAGACTGCTTCATAGTATCAATAGGAACTTCTCCAAATCCTCTTATCAAGAACACAACAAAGGGTCTTGATGCAAATAACAGAGGATGTCTTGTTGCTGACGAAGTTGGAGCAACATCAAGAGAAGGAGTTTTTGCCGGAGGAGATGCCGTTACAGGAGCTGCAACAGTTATACTTGCTATGGGTGCAGGTAAGAAGGCTGCAGCAGCTATGGATTCATATATTCAGAATAAATAAGTAAAATGGCACAGGATTAGTTATGAGTGAGGCCAAGAAAAATGCACAGGCAGGAGTAATGAAGGCTGCCGGCATTCTGGTAATTGCAAACTTCCTTTCCAGTATACTTGGATATGTAAGGGATATTATAATGTCATCCGTATTCGACATGAGCTCGACTACGGATGCTTATAATGCGGCATTTACTATACCTGACCTCATATATACAATTCTTGTAGGTGGTGGAATCTCTGCTGCCTTTATTCCGGTATTCAGCGGATACCTGGCCAGGAAACGATACGCAGATGGTTATAGAATGGCAAGTACTATACTTAACATAGTTGCCATTGTAGCAGCCATCTTTTGTGTTTTTGGGGAGATTTTTACTCCTCAGCTTCTTCCTATTGTTGTAAACTTCGATAACTGGAGCCCGGAGGCAATAGCGCTTACGATCAAGCTGACCCGTATTATGTTCTTCCAGTGTTTCTTTATGTGTCTCACCGGTATATGTATGGGAATACTTCAGTCTTACAAGGACTTTGCACCACCATCAATAGGTTCCGTTCTTTACAACATAACTATTATAGGAGTCGGAGTTCTTCTTCTGACACTTGGAACAGGTATAGCCGGCTTCTCTATTGGTGTTGTTACCGGTTCTATAGTAAACCTTCTGGTTCAGATATTCCCTATTCAAAAGCATGGATTTAAATACAAACGAGTTATTGAT
>CACYJP010000113.1:0-12984 GCA_902774725.1 uncultured Lachnospiraceae bacterium | reverse complement strand
TGATGGCGTAAAACAGTTCTTCAGGCTGTTTGGTCCTGTTCTTATAGGAATTGCTGTTACTCAGATCAACCTTGTCGTAAACAGAAGATTTGCGTCTTCACAGGGAGAGGGAATTCTTTCTAACATAATTCAGGCGCAGAGAATCATGCAGCTTCCGATCAACATCTTTGCATATGCGATTGCGATGTCTATCTTCCCAACGATGGTAGAACATTTTGCAAATGATGATATGGACAATTACAAGAGAGATCTTTCAGTAGGAATTAGAAATGTAACATTTGTTATTCTTCCGTGTGCAGTTGGTATAATAGCACTCAGAATTCCGCTTATCAGAGCCATCTATCTGCAGGGTAATTTCTCTAAGCAGAATGTTCCGATCCTCGCAACACTCCTTGCACTTTACTGTATAGGAATGATTGGTTATTCGGTTAGACAGGTTATTCTTCAAGGCTTCTATGCCATAAAGGAAACCAAAACTCCTGTCAGCATCAATATATTTATACTATGCCTGAATATGATTCTGACCGCTATATTTGTCAAGCTATGGGGCGCAAATGGAATTGCAATAGCGTACTCAGTTGCAGGTCTTTCAAGTGCACTTATTCAGACATTTTTCTTAAAGAAAAGAATTGGAACTATTCGAAAGGATGAGATCAAGGAGTCTCTGACAAAATGTGCTATATGCTGCGCAGTTATGTTTGTAGTAGTGACTGCCGGAATAATTATATATGAGCATTACATATCAATCGAAACCAAAATGTCACAGCTGACGGAGGTTGGAGCGCTTTTCATGGTTGGTGTTCTCACATATATTTTGATGGCATTTATACTCAACATGCAGGAATTAACAAGTATATTAAATGTATTTAAGCGTAAGTTCCTTAGGAGGTAGCTATGTATAAAGAAGTACCCGGACTAGTGATGTTCAGCGAGCTGGGAGAGGATAGTATAATAGTTGCTCTATCAGACATCATTCGTGAGTTTGATAGCGGTGAGTATGACAAGAAGGAGCTTGTATATCGAATAAATAAGGAGATTCATAAGCTTCTTGAGGTTGGCACGGATTATGGGTTTGATAAGAATCTCTGGCATGATTATATAGCGTATGTGATCGTAACTAATGAAAATCCATTTTCACTTACGACTGAGAGAATGCAGGAGACAGAGGGAAGTGCGAACAGATTTGTACTCGAGGATATGAGGATTTTTAATCATCTCTTTGATTATGATTTCAGCCGTTTGGAAAAGAGTCTCGGAATCAGCTGTTTCTCTACTATAACTGATTATAAATCGATTCATAAAAGAAGTCAGTTGTTTAACAGAAGCGTATCCGAAAAGGTAAGAAAACTCAGCGATGATATAGAGGCCGGACTGGAACGAGTAGGATATTTAGGTTCAGATAAAGAGCTTTTTTCAGAGATTGATGAAGCCGCAGCTGAGGAAACAATGAAAACGGTCGTGGGCTTTTATAGGGCTTATGGCGTAGGTATGTTTGGACTGAATACTGCATTTAGACTTGTTGAAGGCTCTGATCCTGTAAGCTTTGCTCCTATCAATAATACGGACAGCGTAAGGCTGGATGATCTGGTAGGATATGAGGTTCAGAAGCAAAAGCTTAGAGAGAATACTGAGTCATTTCTTGACGGAAAGCCTGCAAACAATGTTCTTCTTTTTGGTGATGCGGGAACAGGAAAATCGACCAGTATAAAGGCTTTGATAAATGAATATCAGGACAGAGGACTCAGGATGATAGAGCTATATAAGCATCAGATGGGTAGCCTTTCGGCTATTATTTCCTCTGTTAAGTATAGAAATTACAGATTTATCATATATATGGACGATCTCTCATTTGAAGAGAACGAAACAGAATACAAGTACCTGAAGGCTGTAATTGAGGGTGGTCTTGAGAACAGACCTGACAATGTCCTCATATATGCTACATCAAACAGACGTAATCTCATCAGAGAATCCTGGAACGATATAAAGGATATCGAACTGGATAAGCATAGATCAGATACTATTCAGGAAAAGCTGTCACTTGTCAGCAGATTTGGTGTTACTATCCCATATATGCGACCAAATAAGAAAGAATACGAAGAGATAGTAAAGGGTATCGCCGGAAGAAAAGAAGGTCTGGAGCTTACAGAGCAGGAGCTTCTTGAAGTAGCAAACAAGTGGAGTGTGAGTCACGGTGGTATGTCCGGACGAGCAGCACAGCAGTTGATCGATAGTCTAAATTAGAGTGGTTTGTATGACAAAGAAGAAGTTAGCTGAAGTGGTTTGTGAGAAACTGAATGAGGAGTATGGAACGGATCTCAGGTGTTATCTCGAGTATGATGAGGATAAGCCGTGGCAGCTTCTTTTTGCAACTATACTTTCCGCGCAGTGCACGGATGAGAGGGTAAATATCGTCACTAAGGATCTGTTTAAAAAGTACCCAACACTTGAGTCGGTGGCCCAGGCTGATCTAAAGGAATTTGAGAAGGATATATATTCTATCGGATTCTATCATAACAAGGCGAAGAATATAATCAGCTGTGCTGGTGTCCTTCTTAATAGTTTTGGTGGAGAAGTTCCATCGGATATAGATGAGCTTGTTAGTCTTCCGGGAGTTGGAAGAAAGACTGCAAATGTTATCAGGGGAAATATCTATCACATAGAATCAATAGTTGTGGATACTCATGTTAAGAGGGTATCGAAGCTTCTTGGACTGACTGATAACACTGATCCGACAAAAGTTGAGTATGATTTGATGAAAGTGCTTCCAAAAAGTCAGTGGATATTGTATAATCTTCAGTCGATAGCACATGGCAGACGTATATGTATATCGGGAAGACCGAAATGTACAGAGTGTTGCCTCAAAGATATATGTAAGAATAAAGTGATAAAGGATTGATAAAAGGAGGTCAGTATATGATAGACTTCAGTAAGAAAAAGAAAAAGACTGTCAGAGTTGTGGCAATTGTTATTTGTTTACTTATTGTATTCGGAATGGTAATCGGACTTCTTGCAACTGCGCTTTAATCAGTGCTTTGCTTTGAGCATGTTGAAGAATTAAAGAGGAAAAAATGATGAGAAGAAAAATAGGAAGAATTCTTGCTTCCGTTATGGCTTTGTCCCTTATAGTGATGCCCCAATCACTCAGGGTAAATGCTGAAGAAGCATCCGGAACTGATGCGATTCCGGCCGTAATGAACGAAGTAAAGATGCAAAATAACATTACCATAAAGGGAAAAGATGTCAGCGGAATGACATATCATGAGGCTCTCGAGGCTCTTGGTGGTGATGAGTATATCGGACAGGCAGATGTCGAGTTTTCAAGTGATTATGGTAATTTCAAGGCTACACTTTCAGACCTTGGACTCACCGATAATACTGAGGAAGTAGTAGAAGAGGCTCTACAGTATGGTAATTCAGGAAATGTACTTAAGAGATATAAAGAGATAAAAGAGCTTGAGTCTACTCCGAAGGTTTATGAAATAAACAGAGGCGTTAATGAAGATCTCGTTGATGATGTCATATTCAGTAACATCGGAAGTGTTCTTGACGGACTTAATGAGTATAGTCTTGAAAAGCATGATGATGGCACTGTAAGTATTAAAGTTGAAGGACAGACTGTTGGAGTAGATGTTGCTGCAACTAAGAAGCTGATTGAGGATTATATCAGTTCTCCGGACTACATCGGTGGAACTGTACCGGTTGCTATTGCAATGACAGACTCATCAGACAATCAGACTATGCAGCAGATAGCCAGAGTTAAGGACCTGCTTGGAACTTATACTACAAGCTACGCAAGCAGCAGTTCGTCCAGAAAAACAAACGTTCAGAGAGCGGCATCTCTTGTCAGTGGACATCTATTATTCCCTGGAGAGATGATTTCAGTTTACAATTGTATAGCACCGATTGATGTAAGTAATGGATACGAGATGGCACATGCTTATGTCGGAACAGAGGTCGTTGATAGTCCCGGTGGTGGTGTATGTCAGGTGGCAACTACACTTTACAATGCAGCACTCCGCGCCGAGATAGAAATAGTTCAGAGAGACTGTCACAGCCTGAGAGTATCATATGTTCCGATTTCAGCTGATGCGGCTATAGCAGGTGGTGTTCTTGATCTGAAGCTTAAAAATAATCTGGATGCACCTATATATATCGAAGCTCTTTACGATGGAGCCAATCTGAGCTTCAATATCTATGGTGAAGAGTACAGAGATCCCGGAAGGACAATCGAGTTTGAGTCTATACAGACAAGTGTAATAGACCCATCCGGAGATCCTATCTATACAGAGGATAAGACTCTTCCTCCCGGTACCGAGCAGGTAACAGCAGGAGCAGTAACAGGTTATACAGGTGAGCTTTGGAAGCATATCTATCAGAACGGGGTTGAGGTTGAAAAGGTTCTGGTAAACAGAAGCAAATATCAGGCTTCACCGGCAAAGATCTCTATAAACTCAGATCCTGCATCAGAGGAAGAGACTACAGACGAGGATGACAATACTGATCCAAATCAGCCTACAGATCCAAGTCAGCAGCAGCCGGCAGATCCGAGCCAGCCAGCAGATCCAAGCCAGCAGCAGCCGGCAGCTCCGAGCCAGCCGGCAGATCCAAGTCAGCAGCAGCCGGCAGATCCTGGCCAGCCAGCAGATCCGGGTCAGCAGCAGCCATCAGGTGGTGGAGAAACTCCACAGTAGAAATCGCTAAGCTTTAAATAAGTCTAATAAATCAATCGGCTATGTCAGTTATGATATGGCCGATTATTTTGTTTATCGAATTGAAGAATAAAAATCCTTAATCCGAAGTGAGTGGGCAAAAAATACTGTTCACTTCGGAATAAAAATCCTTAATCCGAAGTGAGTGGGTAAAAATAGTCGTTGACTTCGGAATAAGGAGAGCCTATTATGTATATAAAGCATGTAAATATTAGCATATATGAAAAAAGGAAGTAATGTAATGATAGGCAGAGAAAAAGAAATAAACGAATTAAATAAATTATATAATAGTGAAAAGGCTGAATTTGTTGCGATATATGGACGGCGTAGAGTAGGTAAGACATTTTTAGTAAACGAAACATTCAAGGGAAGAATCTCATTCCATCATGCGGGGCTTTCACCATTGGAAATGGATGGGAAGGGATCTTTAGCTACACAGCTAAACCATTTTTATGTATCGCTTAGATATTATGGGATGAAGGAAGAAAAAATACCAGAATCGTGGTTTGAAGCTTTCTATATGCTTGAAAAGCTTTTGGACGAAAAAGATGATGGAACTAGGCAGGTTGTTTTTATTGATGAGATGCCCTGGATGGATACTCCGAGATCTGGTTTTATAACTGCATTTGAATGATCGGATACTTGGGGGTGTAGTCGAAATAATCTGATGGTTATTGTATGTGGAAGTGCTAACTCTTGGATACTGGATAAACTAATCAATAATCATGGTGGTCTGTATGGAAGAGTTACGTATGAAATAAAACTATCCCCATTTACACTCAAAGAATGTGAGGAGTTTATAAATTGTAATAATGTAAGGCTCTCAAAGTATGATATTGCGCAAAGCTACATGATGCTTGGGGGGATACCATACTATCTGGGTTATTATAAAGAGGGCAATAGTGTCCCGCAGAATATTGATGATATGTTTTTTTCAAAAAATAGTGTACTGAAGGATGAGTTTAACAGATTATTTGCGTCGGTTTTTGAACGACCTGAAGAAATAAAACGAATTGTGAAACTGTTATATACAAAAAGAATGGGATACAAAAGAAATGAGATAATAGAAAAGCTTGGAATAAGAGAAGGTGAAAAGTTTTCAGAATGCATCAATTCGCTGATAGCAAGTGATTTTATTATTAAATATGTTCCTTTTGGAAATAAGAAGAGAGATGTGTGCTATAAACTTGTAGATCCATTTTGCCTCTTTTACTTACATTTTGTTGATAACAAGGATTCTTTGGCAGTTGACTTCTGGAAACAGAATGCTTCTTCTCAAAGCGTGATTAGTTGGAGAGGGCTTGCATTTGAAAATGTATGTTTTAATCATATAAAACAGATCAAAGATGTTCTTGGAATCAGTGGGGTAAAAACGAGCGAGTCAGCATGGATAAAAAAGACTGCTGAAAAAGGCTCACAGATAGATCTCCTAATAACAAGAGATGATAACATAGTTAATATGTGTGAGATAAAGTTCTATAGTAAAGAGTTAGTAGTAGATAAGAAGCTATACAATACTCTGATTGAAAGGCAGGGAATGCTGGAAGAATCTATTTCGTCAAAAATGGTCGTTCATAACACACTTATTACTACAATGGGATTAAAGTATAACGAGTATAGCAGTGTATTTTCGCGAGTGATTACCCTTGAGGATTTGTTTAAATAAAGGAAAAGGAATGGGCATGGAATGAATAGACGATGCTTAAACTGCATGAAGGTGTTCATGATCCCGGAAGGGTATGAGGATGATGATAATTGTTGTCCCTTCTGTGGATTCATAGAGAATACACTTCCGCAAAATGTATCATATCTGAGAACAGGAGTTGTTCTTAAGGGTAGATACACGGTTGGTACTGTAATAGGTGCCGGTGGATTTGGAATTACATACAAGGCCTGGGATAATACGCTGGACACTATTGTTGCGGTGAAGGAATTCTTTCCGCAGGGTATTGTTCTGCGTGATAATACAACTACAAAAACAAATACAGTTTCTGTTTATAATGTTCGTGATGATAGCTATGAGCATGGTAAGGAGCGCTTTCTTAAAGAGGCTAAGAGTCTTGCTAAGTTTAATTCGCATCCGGGCACAGTTGCTATCTATGATTACTTTGAAGAAAACGACACTGCATATATAGTTATGGAGTATCTGGATGGATGCAATATGAAGGAATATGTTGCAGCATCCGGAACACTTCCATCATTTGAAATGCTGCAAAGGATGACAGAGTCAGTATGTGATGTTCTTGAGGCAGTTCATGCTGTTGGTTTGATACATAGAGATATCAGTCCTGATAACATATTTATGTGCCAAAACGGAACCTTTAAACTAATTGATTTCGGTTCTGTAAAACAAGGAATAAATAATAACAATCTGTCAGCTACAGTAATTCTTAAGCATGGTTATGCGCCAATCGAACAGTACACCAAAACCGGAAAGGTTGGTCCTTGGACAGATATATACTCTTTAGGTGCAACCATTTACAAGCTCGCCACCGGCGTACTTCCACAGGAATCAGTGGAAAGAATATCTGAAGATGAAGTGGTAGATATATGTGAGTTAAATGGAAGTATTCCACGTAGTTTTGGCTATGCCGTAATGAAAGCTCTTTCTCCTCAGATGAAGGATAGGTATCAAACTATTTCAGAGTTTAGAGCTGCTTTAGAAACAGAAGTACCGGTAGATAACATTGAAATAGAAACAATTGAATTAGATACTATTGACGAGACAATTGAAACTATTGAAGATAAAGTTGAAACTATCGAAGATAAAAATGATCAACAGGAAGAGAAAACCAAATTCAATACAGTAGGCTTTGATACAGAAGATCTTGATTCAAAATATGTATACGAATTTGAAACAAAAGAAGAAACTGATTGGCAAATAGAAGAAACAGAAGATAGAATCTCAAGAATTAAAGAAACCCTATCCTTTTTGAATTCTCCAATGGGAAGAGTCTTGATTACGATTGTTATATTTGTAATAATTGGAATTCTGTTTTTTATAGTTGATCCGGGTGGTGAGGAAGAAAAAACAAACGGAAGTTCAAAGAAAATAAATTATGTTACGACAGAGGCGACAACAAAAGAAGTTACAACAGAGGCGACAACAAAAGCGGTAACTACTGAGGAAGCAACTAAAAAGGAAAAAGTGAAAGCAAAAGTACCTCTTGTACTAAGGGAAGTAAGAATTAATTGTGACGAGGAAGACAGAACTAATAATTATGACAAAATAACATATGGAGCAAAGAGGATCTATTACCACTTTAAAATTCTTAGTGGAGAAGACACAAATATATATCTAAATGCAAAATGGACATGGCCTAATGGTGAAACACATGACTTCGAAATGGATTACGGAAAACCTCACTGGAATATGGATCCTTATATATATAATTATGATGACAGTCCTTTAGAAAAAGGTGAATATAAGGTGGAGATTCATGAAAGAGGATCTGATGAAGTTTTGAGGTCAAAGACTTTCACTATAGAGTGAAAAGACATTGAGGATAATGATATGGGTAAAACTGTAGGAACCAGAATTCTGGAAAGAAGCATAATTAAACATATAGAGAAATCGCCGGTGACAGGCGTAGGAGTTGGTAAGGATTTTTCGATTCTTAGCGATGGCTGCACTGTGGTCGCCGAAGGCTTTTCTGATGCAGAGTATGATGTTACGTGTTTTTTGGGAAACAGTAATTCTGATGAAACAGCTGCCGGACATTCAAGCCTCAGCATAGGCGAGGTGGCTTTAATCAGAGCCCTAAACAACCTGGTTTGCAGTGGTGTGAGGTATTCGACAAAGTACCCTGAAAATAACGAGATTGATATGTCAATCAATATTGATGCGGGGGTGGACTGCCCGGAGCAAAAGCTGAGAGATGAGATGGCATATCTTGTAGTTGCAGCAGAAAAAAGAGGAATCAGGATAATCGGAGGAAATACAGTATATAGAACTGATGGGGATTCGTACGCTGTTTCGATTACTGTATACGGAAAAATAACTGAAGAGGATAAAGCTCGTTACGCAGAAAAAGCCAGACAGGGAGATCTTATATTTTATGTTGGAAGTATAGGCCATTTTGGTGCATCTATGGCGGCTGCCAAAAATCCGGAGAGACTACAGGAGAGGCTTCCTCTTTCATATATCGAAGGCGCGATTATGGATCCTGCCGGTTTAGAGATAGGTGAGCTTGCACGTGAGTTGATTGATACAGGTGCATACTATATCCATGATATTACATTTGGAGGAGCATACAGGGCTTTTTTCGAAACCGCTTATCGCTTTGATAAGGGAATTACGGTTATACATGAACAGCTGCCTATCAGGCAGGATACGATAGAGATATGTGAGGTGCTTGGTCTTAATCCCTACGAGATAACCGGAACAGGCGGTTTTATAGGATTATGTCATATGGATCAGCAGGATGATATATGGGATAAACTGCAAGCATTAGGTGTTAATGCTGATTTCGTTTCAGGATTAACAGTTTATAAGGAAAAGGTTGTATTATCCAATTCAAATCATATGAAAAGATCACTAACCTATTATGAGTAGAGTATATGAGTAAAAATAGGACATAGGTGTTAAGAGCTCCGTTTGTCACTAATGTCAGATAAGAGAATTAAAGAGAAATAAATAGAATAAATAGAGGAAAAAATGATAAACAGATTTAAAACAAAATATATAGGAGACAAGGCATTTTATAAAATGCTGCTTGGAATTGCATTTCCAATTATGGTCCAGAACATGGTTACGAATTTCGTTAGCCTGCTGGATAATATTATGGTGGGTACTCTTGGAACAGAGGAAATGTCAGGAGTAGCTATAGTTAATCAGTTGATTTTTGTTTTTTATCTCCTTATTTTCGGAGGACTTTCGGGAGCGGGTATCTTTACTGCTCAGTACTACGGAAACAAGGATGATGAAGGTATTAGAAGTACCTTCAGATATAAGCTGTGGCTTGGCTTTGCGATAGTTGCAATAACTACACTTGTGCTTTTGTGGTACGGTGACTCGCTTATTCAGCTATATCTGAATGGTTCCACAGACGGTGGCGACCTGGTAGCCACACTTAATTATGGTACACGGTACCTGAGTGTGATACTCTTCATGCTGCCGGCAGTATGGATATCACAAACCTATACAAGTACACTTAGAGAGTGCGGCGAAACAAAGGTGCCGATGGTAGCAGCGCTGGTTGCAGTGTTCACAAATCTTGTTCTGAACTACCTGCTTATTTTCGGTCACTTCGGATGCCCACGAATGGGAGTCATCGGAGCGGCTGTTGCAACAGTTGTTTCCAGATATGTAGAGGCAATTGTGGTAATCGTATGGTCGCTAAGGCATAGAGACACGCACACGTATTTCAGAGGCATATATAAGACCCTGCTTGTACCACGCGCGCTTGTTAATAAGTTTTTCGTAACAGGAACGCCGATCCTTGTAAATGAGGGTCTTTGGTCAGTAGGAGTAGCTATGCTGGGGCAGGCATATTCCTTAAGAGGATTAAATGTAGTTGCAGGCCAGAACATAGCGAATACTATAAATAACATTTTCAATATCGCATTTATTGCTATGGGAGATGCTGTCGCAATTATCGTTGGACAGTACCTCGGATCGGGTGATATGAAGAAGGCGAAGGATGCGGACAACAAGATCATTGCTGCGGCAGTCTTCAGTTCAGTTGTCATAGGAGCTATTATGTTTTTTACTGCAGGCCTCTACCCGATGGTGTATAATACAAATGATATGGCGAAGCTGATAGCTAAGCATTTTATTATGGTTCAGGCTGCATTTATGGCGAAGGATGCGTTCCTTCATACGACATATTTCACGATAAGAGCAGGCGGAAAAACTGTGATTACATTTTTGTTCGACAGCGTTTTTATGATGGTGATAAGCGTGCCATTTGCATACTATCTAAGCATCGAAACCAATATCGGTCCGGTTATGATATTTGCACTTGTGCATGCCGCTGATTTCATTAAATGTGCTATTGGCTACATACTTGTAAAGAAAAACGTCTGGATGAAAAATCTGGTCAAAGAAAAAAAGGCATAGTTCGGGAGGGGGTTATATGTTCTGTCAAAACTGTGGAAATCAAATAGATGATAACAGCTTATTCTGTCCGTTTTGCGGATGCTCCGCAGAGGCGCAGCCTCAGATGCAGTCTCAGGTACAGCCTCAGATGCAGAACGTAGCGCCTGCTTATAATGTTCCGACAGAAAAAAAGAAGATGTCGACAGGAATGATTGTCGGAATCGTATGTGGAGTTTTAGCAATAATCGGACTTGCTGTTGTTCTTATAATTCTTTTGGTTGGGGACAAAAAGGAAAGTAAAAAGGCTGATAATAAGACTACAGAAGAGGTAACTGAGGCAACAACTGAAGCTACGGAACAGACGACTGTAGCGACTACTGAAGCAACCACAGAGGCTACTACTGAGGCGACTACTGAAGCCGCAAATAATGAAGAAGCTATAAAGAAGGCAAATGAAGGTTTCAGTAAGGTTCTTGATAACAATGAGGCCGGAATCAAGAGGTATACCTGGCAGAGGGGCTATAACAATAATCGTTCTACTCCGATTGCCATTTATGATCTTGATTCGGATGGAATAGAAGAGCTTATCTATATGGAGGCGCCTAACGAATATACAGCAAACCTTCATATCTGTGCATATTCTGAAAGTGGTGTTAATGAGATACTTTACCGAGAAGCGGTTGATGCTGAGGTGGCGGGTGGAACTGTATTCTACCTCGCTAAGCTTGAAGGAAGTGATGATCTTCTGCTTTATCATAGTGTAAGTGATGAGGGATATGATGAAGAGTTTGAACTCTTAACAAAGAGCACATCAGGGCAGTATATTTCAAATGTTAATTATAGTGTTTCGGCATATCCGAATGATGATTACACTGAAATGAATACTACTTATAAGAAGAATGGAGGTACTGTTTCACAGTCAGAGGTTGATTCATTTATAAATGAAAAGCAGGGTAAGATAGAAGTGTTCCTTCTTTATTCTGAGGGAGAGGATATAAACAACATGGTTTCCTCGAAAAAGGAAGTAAGCATGACGCTGGACAGTGCGAGATCAAAGCTTGGAAGCACCGGAAATGAAAGCAGTTCTGCTACCGGTCAGTTGGGAAGTCTTCCGATAAGTGGCGAGAAGGAGTTTATCTTTGCCAGTGGAGCAGGTGCATGGAGCACGTCTCTTTATCTGAAGGCAGATGGTTCATTTCATGGTCTTTACGGAGATTCTGATATGGGTGATACCGGAGAGGGTTATCCCGGAGGAACCAGGTATTACAGTGACTTCGAAGGAAAGTTCAAGAATATCACCAAGGTTGATGACAATACCTACAAGATGGAACTTGATTATTATACAACAAAGCAGACCGTAGATACTGAAGAGATATATGATGATGTATTATATAAGTATTCAGAGCCTTATGGGATTTACGGCGGCAGTACATTTTACTTCTATTTGCCTGATAAGCCGGTTTCAGAGCTGACCGAAGGCTTTATTGGCTGGAGCTATGGAACTATAGGTGATATCAGTGGTAAGAGCAAGCTCGGAGTGTGCGGTATTTATAACGAGTCAGAGGATGAGGGCTTCTTCGAATGTTCATATTGATATAAATGAGTGTGAGATATGAGAATAGGACTTTGTGCAGATAAAAAAGACGATCTTCAAAAATATGTTGATATCATAAATGAACAAAGACTGGTTACCAGAAAAGATACAATCAAGATATTTACTCCGCATCAGCTTCTCTTCGATGTGGAGGAGGGATATTTTGATATCGAGATTCTGATAACGGACATCACATTTGATGGACTAAGCTTTAGTGGTATTGATATATCTAAAATCATTAATGAGAAGTATCCGCTGTGTCAGATCATTTATTCGTCTGTATATGTCGAGTATGTGGATTATACCTACGAATCGAACTATGTTTATTTTATCCAGAAGAAGAACCTGGGAAAGCTGCTTGGAAAGGCGCTTTCAAAGGCACGGAGCAAGTATGAGCAGGAGGCACGTGAGAAGACCTTTGAATTTTATTCAGGCAGGGTGAAGAGATACATACATTTGAAGGATATATATTATCTTGAGAAGAATGACAGAGTGGTGGACGTTGTAACACTGGATAAGATATATAAGACAACTCTTTCGATTAAACAGGCATGTGAAAAGCTTAAAAACTCAAACATAGTAAGAGCAAATGGAAGTATAGCGGTAAATGTTTCACATATTAAAAATTATTCGGGAAGTTA
>CACYJP010000112.1 GCA_902774725.1 uncultured Lachnospiraceae bacterium | reverse complement strand
ACATTTGAAAATGTCTGATTGAAATCTCCGCCGGCAATAACATAATTACCCTTAGCATATTCTTTCTTAATAAAATCAATCATCTTATTAGTTTGCTTTTTACGACCATTATTTTCATCGTAACCTTCAAGATGCATATTCACAAATACCAGCTCTTTTCCTGTATCATTGCCATCCTTATCATATACAGGCGTTCTATTTACAAGAAGACATCTTTTAAAATTAACAGTTCTTTTTGGCCAGCTAAAAGACTCAGGAAGACTGATTCTTTCTGCAGAGGATGTCTGATATTTAGAAAATGTTGCAATTCCGCTTTCAACCTTACCAATTGGTTCTGAAACCGGATAAGGAATAAATTTTGACTTCATATTATAAGCAAATGTACTTACATAGCCGTTAAAATCTTTATCCTCTGAATCCGCAGTGCTTGCCAGGATTGGATACTGTTCATGAATTTTCTTATATTGATCTATATGGTAGCTTCTTTTTGAATCTCTATCTATTTCCTGTATAAAAATGACATCTGGATTAAGTGATGAAATCGAACCCTGGAAGCCGGCGATATTAACATCTACTCTCTCCTTTGATGAAGGCATAACTTCTTTTCCGCCATCCATAAAGAAATCAGCATTATCACCGAGCTGACCAAAACCAAAATTCCAAGTGAATACTTTTATACTATCACCTTTTTTAAGCTTCTTTCCTTCGCCCTCAGAAGTATCAACCTTGACATTTTCAACGGCTTTTGGTCTATATTCATTTATTGTAAGCCATCCAAAGAAACCGCCAACAAGAAGTAAAATCACTCCAAGTATGATTAAAACAACTCTGAGTATTTTCTGCCAAAGCTTTTTAGGCTTTTTAGACTTCTTAGTCTTATCATTTTTCTTTTCAGTACTCTTATTCTTTTCAGTACTCTTTTTATCTTTACTGCTCATTTTATCATTTTCCTCTCTGGTTTGTTTCAGTGCATTTGACACCTATGACATTATACCCCAAACCGTGAAAGATTGCATTAAAAAAGGGACTTTCGTCCCTTTTTCGTAACCCCTTTTAAACAGCTACATTATCCCAATAAACAAGTATATCCCTCTTTACTCTCGGATCTTTGTTTATCATCATAAACTGTTCCTTAGTAAAATTCTGTACCTTCGCATTATATATATTCGTAAGTATAGTAGTTTGTCTTAATGAATCATGCTCTATCTTAGAAGCATCAAAAGTATTTAATGTTGACATTGTCCTGTTCCTCCTGTGATTACCTTTTCAACGATTTCATACTATCACAGTAATTGTCACAGTTATGTCACACAATCTGTCACCCTTATATATTAAATGAAAATTTAAACGCAACTTTTACCCTCCGTATCTTCATTTCATATATATCTTCATAACAATTCCACTCCATAAAATGTAAAAAAGGGACGGATCTATATATAAGCAGAACCGTCCCTATTAGAAAACTAGTTATTAAACCTCGTTGAAGCCTTCTCTAGCTGCATATGTAGTATGAAGAAGCTCATGTGACTTATGGCTGTTAGGCTCGCCAAGGAACTTCTCATAGAGGTCAATGATCTGAGGATTCTTATGTGACTGACGAAGTGTCTGTCTCTCATCCTCTGAGTAAAGAGCCTGTGCTCTCTTCTCTTTGTATGTATCCATGATATCATCATCCTCATTAGGAAGGAAGCACTCACGAACGTATGGCTGACCACCACCATTGATACATCCACCAGGACATCCCATGATCTCGATGAACTGATACTTTGACTTTCCTTCTCTTATCTCATCAAGGAGAACAGATGCTGACTTCATTCCTGAAGCAATAGCTACATTAACTGTTGTTCCGTTGATATCGATAGAAGCTTCTCTGATACCTGCGTCATGACCACGAACTGCCTTGAACTCGATTGGCTCTGACTCTTTTCCTGTAAGCTTGAAGTATACAGTACGAAGAGCAGCTTCCATAACACCACCGGTAACACCAAAGATAACTCCGGCACCTGTGTAATCGCCCATGATATCCTGATCCCAATCTTCATCAGGAAGTCTGTCAAAGAGGATACCAGATCTCTTGATCATACGAGCAAGCTCCCTAGTTGTTATAACTGCATCTACATCATCAAGTCCGTTAACCTTGAGCTGATCTCTCTGTCTCTCAAACTTCTTAGCTGTACATGGCATAACAGAAACTACAAAGATATCCTCCGGAGCTATACCATTCTGCTCAGCCCAGTATGACTTGATTATAGCACCCTGCATCTGGTGAGGTGACTTACATGATGAAAGATGTGGAAGGAGATCTCCATAATTGTACTCAGCATAGTTAACCCATCCAGGTGAACATGAAGTGATCATTGGAAGTGTTCCACCATTCTGAAGACGTCCGAGAAGCTCTGTTCCCTCTTCCATAATTGTAAGGTCAGCACCAAAGTTTACATCATAAACTCTTGTGAAACCAAGTCTTCTCATAGCAGCTGCCATCTTACCTGTAACAGGTGTTCCGATAGGGTATCCGAACTCCTCTCCAAGTGCTGCTCTAACTGCAGGTGCAGCCTGAGCGATAACAGTCTTGCCTGCTGCAAGTGCAGCATCAATCTTATCTATCTCTGAATGCTCCATAAGAGCTCCTGTAGGACATACATTTACGCACTGTCCACACTGGATACATGGAGAATCAGCAAATGATCTGTTCTCTGCAGGTGATACGAATACGTTGAAACCTCTGTTCTCGAATCCAAGGATTCCAAGACCATGAGCATTCTTACATCTCTCGATACATCTTCCACAAAGGATACACTTAGATGTATCTCTTACAAGACCAGGAGCAACCTCATCAAAATGTGTTTCAGAGTGAACACCTTCAAAAGCACCCTCTCTTGCACCGGTAATGTTTGCTACATGAAGAAGCTCACACTGACCGTTCTTGTCACACTGCTGACAATTCTTGTTATGATTTGAAAGAAGCAGTTCAACGCTCTGACGTCTAGCTGCAGTAGCCTTTGGTGAAGAAATAGTAATCTCCATTCCCTCAGCTACAGGATATACACAAGATGCTACAAGGCCTCTAGCGCCTGTTGCCTCAACGAGACAAACACGACATGAACCCTGATTGCACTCACCGTGATTGAATGCACAAAGTGAAGGAATCTCATAACCGCACTTCTTAGCAGCCTCGAGGATAGTTAAACCTTCCTCTACCTGATAGGAGATGCCTTCTATTTTAATATTTACCATCGCCATAGTAGTTACCTCCTTATTCTTTTGAAATAGCACTAAGTCTACAGTTACTCATACAAAGTCCGCACTTTACGCACTTCTCAGGATCGATCTCATATGATGCAAGCTTATGACCCTCAGCGATATAATCTGTCTGAGTGATGCAGTTTGCAGGACAATTCTTAGCACAAAGACCACAGCCTACGCACTTATCCTTGTCAATCTTATACTGCATAAGGTTCTTACATACATGAGCAGGACACTTCTTATCAACGATATGAGCGATATACTCATCTCTGAAATGCTTAAGTGTTGAATTAACAGGGTTAGCTGCTGTCTGTCCAAGAGCACAAAGTGAGTTAGTCTGGATTGTCTTGCTGAGCTCTTCAAGAGTCTCAAGATCTTCCATTGTTCCCTTACCCTCTGTGATCTTTGTAAGTATCTCAAGGATTCTCTTTGTACCGATACGGCAAGGTGAACACTTACCACATGACTCGTCACAAATGAACTCCATATAGAACTTAGCAACGTCAACCATACAGTTATCTTCATCCATAACGATAGCACCACCGGAACCCATCATAGATCCCTTCTGTACCAGGTTATCGAAATCGATTGGCTCATCAAGGAACTCTTCTGTCAGACATCCACCTGAAGGACCACCTGTCTGAATAGCCTTGAACTTCTTTCCGTTAGGAATTCCACCACCGATATCATATATAAGCTCACGAAGAGTTGTTCCCATAGGAACCTCTACAAGTCCTACGTTGTTAACCTTTCCACCAAGAGCGAATACCTTGGTTCCCTTTGATCCTTCTGTACCAACCTTAGCAAACTCGTCAGCACCTTCTCTAAGGATAAATGGAACGCAAGCAAGTGACTCAACGTTATTAACGATAGTTGGCTTCTCCCAAAGTCCCTTAACTGCAGGGAATGGAGGTCTTGGTCTAGGCATACCACGCTTACCTTCGATTGAGTTAAGGAGGGCTGTTTCCTCACCACAAACGAATGCACCGGCACCAAGTCTGATATGACAATCAAAGCTGAAGCCTGTTCCCATTATATTTTCACCAAGTAGACCCATCTCACGAGCCTGCTTGATAGCAAGTTTAAGTCTGTTTACTGCGATAGGATACTCTGCACGAACATAGAAATATCCGTTCTGAGCACCAATTGCATAACCGGCGATCATCATACCCTCGATAACTCCAAGTGGGTTACCCTCAAGGATAGAACGATCCATGAATGCACCTGGATCACCCTCATCACCGTTACATACTACATACTTCTCATCGCCAGCTGACTTCTGTGCGAACATCCACTTACGTCCTGATGGGAAGCCACCGCCTCCACGTCCACGAAGTCCTGACTTAAGTACTTCATCAACTACCTCTTCTGGAGTCATTGAAAGAGCTTTCTTAAGTCCCTGGAAAGCACCCATACCAATTGCTTCATTGATATCTTCTGGATTGATAACTCCACAACCATGAAGAGCAACACGACGCTGCTTCTTGTAGAAGTTGATATCATCCTGCTTTGTTACCTTCTCTCCTGTAGCAGGATCAACATAGAGAAGTCTCTCTACGATATTTCCGCCAACGATATCTGTATCAATGATTTCCTCAACATCGTCGATAGAAACCATACGATAAAGTGTATCTTCAGGATAGATCTTTACGAAAGGTCCCTGTGAACAGAAACCAAAACATCCTACGATGTTAACAGTTGCTTTATCAGCAAGTCCTTTTTCCTCGAGAAGCTTCTCGAATTTCTCTTTGATCTCCATAGAGTTACTTGAAAGACATCCAGTACCTCCACAAAGAACGATATGTCTCTTACCGTCTGAGCCGGCAAGCTTGTCATCCAAACACTTAGTGCAAGTGGATGAGCACTCTTCAAAAGTCTGAATATTATCTATCATATCTCATTCCCTTCCTTTCTAAGCGTTTGCAGCCTGTCTATAGCTTTCAATAATCTCAGGAACCTGTCCAACCTCAACCTTAGGATAAACCTTACCGTTAATTGAAACAGCAGGTGCTATACCGCATGCACCGATACATCTAAGTGCATCAAGTGTAAACAGTCCATCCTCTGAAGTCTCACCAGGTGCGATCTTAAGGAGTTCTGAGAACTTATCAATAACGTTCTGAGCAGAATAAAATGTAACAACTCCGTAGATCTCAGCAACCGAGATACCGGTCTTCTTTGATACGAGTTCCTGAACATCGAGAGGTATGTAGCCATACTCATTCTGGATGTCACTCAGTATCATCATTAGAGGAGTCTTCTCTTCTGCGTATCTATCGCAGATTTCCTCGATTTGTGCTACCGCAGCAGCATTCAACTTGCTCATATTGCAGCCCCTTTCTTATGTTATTTTCAGTGCAAAATCAATTATCTTTGCACCCTTTTATAATATATTGCATACAAAGCTATTATACTAAAATAACTCGGTTTAATAAAGCTAACCTTTAGTAATCCGAGTTAATGTTTTTTAAGATTTCAAAGTTTTATTTAACCTTTTTATCACTTGTTACCTTCTATCAAGTGAACATCCAGCTTGTTATAAGGAATTACTATACCATTTTCTCTGAAATCTTTTATAATTCTTTCATTTATGCTTCTCTTTAAGCTGAGATATCTATCTATAGGAACCATTATAAATACCCCAAGCTTAACTGAGCTTTCTGAAAGCTCGTCAACAAAAACCGAAATACTGCTTTCAAGATCTCCAAGCTCATCCTTTGTAAGCTTTTCAAGTACTTCCTTGGCTTTCTCTATATCGGTATCATATGAAACACCTGTATAAACAACTAGTGCTCTCATAGAATCTGCACTTTTATTCAAAACACTGTTGTTGGTAAGCTGTGAATTTGGTATCTTAACAGTTTCACCATAAACAGTCTTAATAGTCGTATAGTATATCTCTATAAGCTCAACAACACCTTCAACATTCTTATCTGTAATTACTATATAGTCTCCCTTCTTAAATGGCTTTATTACCAAAAGAAGTATTCCGCCCGCAAAGTTGGAAAGCGCCCCCTGCATGGCAAGTGAAATTCCGACACCTGCTGAAGCTATAAGTGCAGCAATAGATGCAGCCTCAACAATATGCAGTTGTATAATAATAGTTACAATAACAAAAACCAGGGCAGCATATTTGAGCAGACTGAGTATGAAATGACTTGCTATATGATCCACACCTCTTTTATCCAGTCTGGTCTGTATCTTAGCAATCACCATTTTAAGAATCTTGCTGATAATGAAATATATAATAACAGCAAGTACAAGCTTGATCAGATAATCAACCACACTCAGTCCTTTATTCTGCAGCCAGTCCTTCAGGCCACCCGGGTCAAATAACCCCTTATCTAATATACTTAATAACATAACAACCTCATTAGCTAAGCTTTTTCAAAACCTCTATTATATAATTCCATACTCTCTTCGTGCTCTCTATATCAAGCTTTTCTCTAAATGTATGAATATCATATATGTTCGGACCAAAGGATATAGTCTCCAATCCTTCTATCCTGTCCGCAAAGAATCCACACTCAACACCTGCATGAATCATCTCAATTACAGCTTCCTTGCCATACATTTCTTTGTAGGTATCGCACATTATCTTCGTAAGCTCAGAATCAGGATCATAAGCCCATCCGGGATAAACACCCTCAACGCTCATTTCTCCGCCGGCAGATCTGGTTATATCTTCAATATCCTGAAGAAGCTTCTCCTTATCACTATTCACAGAGCTTCTCACACAATATGACAAATCAATCTTATCATCGCTTGTATTTAAGATCCCCAGATTAAGAGATGTCTGGACCTGAGATGTATCATCCGGACACATAGCCTGTATACCATTCGGAAGAGATTCAAAAGCCATAATAAAGGACAGATTGTTCATCTCATCAAGTGGATAAGCCTTCTGAACATCAGTAAGTGCTTCGTATTCTTCTGATCCTGTAGCTATTCTTTCAAAGCTTATTTTGATATCAGGATCAGTTTCGGAATAATCGGAAATGATATTTCCGAAGACTGTATCTATCTCGCCTTCAATAAGACCGGCATTCTTTGTGACAATAACAGCAGTTGTTTTTATAGGAAATGCATTGTCCTTGAAACCTCCATCAACAGCTACAATTCTGAGACTATCGTCAAGATATAGAAGCTCCTTTAAAAGTGAGGCCATAAGAACATTCGAGTTAGCTCTTCCCATTTGCACCTCGACACCGGAATGACCGCCAATCAGGCCTGAGATAACGATTTTGCATCGCTCACCCTGTGCCCCTCTTCTGATTATCGGAAAGCTAGGCATTGCAATCGCACCACCGGCACACGAAACGACAAAATTACCTTCCACCTCGGAATCGATGTTTAACATCTTTTTACCGTTCAGTACAGACATATCCAGAACCTCAGCTCCAAGCATACCTATCTCTTCGTCTACGGTAAATACACACTCAAGAGGCGGATGAACTATAGAGTCATCAGCAAGAAGCGCAAGCATATAAGCAACACCGATTCCGTCATCAGCACCAAGTGTTGTTCCATCTGCTGTAACGAAGCCATCCTGAATCATAAGCTTAAGTCCATCATTTAGGAAATCAAAGTCACTGCCATCCTCCTTCTCACATACCATATCAATATGTCCCTGGAGGATTACAGGCTCTGTCACATTTGTTCCACTAGCATCCTTGAAGATAATTACATTTCCCCTATCATCTCTTATAAACTTAAGTCCAAACTTTTTGGCAAAGCCAACGAGATAATCTGTCATCTTATCCATATCCCTTGAACCATGAGGGATAGAACAGATCTCTTCAAAATATTCAAACACCTTTCCCGGTTCAAGATTCTTTAAAATGCCCATCCAGCGATTCCTCCAATTTATTTATATAATCAAATCTGCCACTTATATCATTATTTAATGAATCATATGTTTTCTGAAACTGTCTCTGCTTGAGTATATCCTGAAAATCTCTTTCTGCCATAGCCGGCTCCAAAGAGATAAAATATTCATCCTTTTCAAACCTTGTCTTCAGATAACGTTTTCCGTCTCTGTAACCAAGCTCCTTCTTAATAGCCAGATCTTCTTTGTCAAAACACATTGTTCCACCAAACAAACCGCCCAGACTTCTGCTTGGATATATACTTACGAACTCAGCATCAGGAAATTTATCAAAAGCTGCAAAGCTTCTGCTGCTAAGCTCAATAACTATAAACTTTCTAAGTCCCATATCATAGAGCGGCTTGATAGGAACATTATCTCTGACACCGCCATCTATATAAAGCTCACCATTCATCGAAACAGGCTTGTAGATAACAGGAAGTGCTGTTGATGCAAGCACTGCATTTCTGACATAGTTCTTATCCTTTCCCATGAAGTCAAGATACTTAAGCTCATAATTTCTATATACTGCTTCCTCTCTATTGGTAAGCAGCTTAAGCTCCTCATTTGTTATCTCCTCTGAGGACTGAACCTCCGGAGGGCACTTTGCAACCGCACAGTACATAGGCATGATCTGCATATCGTTTGAATTATCGAAGAAAGAATAATTGATATACTCATCCATAAGGTCGATGGTTGAATTTCTTGAGAAATGTAAATCACCGGCCTTAAGTGCCTTATAGTCAATATTAAAGAAAACACCGTAGTCCGTCTCATTCCAGACCTGCTCCATCTGTTCTATAGCATGAGCCAGTCCGTTTGAAGTTTCTGACTTTCCCTCGGCAATTCCCTCAGCAAAAAGTATGGCATTTACACAGCCTATAGAGGTTCCCGAAACGGCAACTACATCATCAAGCTTTCCTGCTTCTGCAAGAGCCTTTAACATACCAACCTGATATATACCCTTTCCACCACCGCCGGAAAGTACGAGTCCTGTTCCTTCCATATTAAAAATCTCCCGTTTAATTCTCAAGGTATTTTTTATTTACTATATAATCCATTATATCGAACTGTGTAGATGTA
The DNA here is from genome assembly GCA_902774725.1 of uncultured Lachnospiraceae bacterium. Classification (GTDB taxonomy): domain Bacteria; phylum Bacillota; class Clostridia; order Lachnospirales; family Lachnospiraceae; genus Eubacterium_Q. The sequence continues at coordinate 3,926 of CACYJP010000112.1, read as the reverse complement.
TCGCTTACAAAGAGCGTTCCAACATCCTTTCCGTTTAACAGTCGAACTATAAGATTGAGATCTGTAGATGAAAGAATAGCCAGGTCAGCTCCTGCATGACACGCAATCTCAGCGGCGGCAACCTTGGTATACATACCACCAGTACCGTAAGTAGAGCCTGAACCCTTAGCCATATCCTTCAGAGAATCATCAACATGCTCAATAACCGAAAGTCTCTTAGCATTAGGATTTTTCTTAGGATCATCCGTATAGAAGCCGTCTATATCAGTAAGCATTATCAGAAGATCAGCCCCGATAAGAGTAGATACTATAGCTGAAAGTGTATCGTTGTCACCAAACTCAATTTCCTCTATGGCAACTGTATCATTCTCATTTACGATAGGAATTATGTCAAGATCGATAAGCTGCTTTAGCGTATTCTCTGCATTCTTTCTTCTCTCATCAGAGGTAATAACGTCAAATGTAAGAAGTACCTGTGCAGCCTTATGATTATATTCTGAGAAAAGCTTCTGATAGATCATCATAAGCTCGCCCTGACCGAGAGCGGCACAAGCCTGCTTCATTGAAAGCACCTCAGGCTTCTTGGTAAGCCCGAGCATTCTTCTTCCGACTGATATGGCACCGGAGGAAACAAGTATTACATCCTTCCCCTGATTTTTTATATCACTCATGATACGTACAAGCTTTTCGAGCTTGACCAGATCCAGATCACCGGTTTCCGGATGAATCAGTGATGATGAACCAACCTTTATTACTATTCTTCTTTTGTCTTTTAACGTTTCTCTGATATCCATTTTTCGCTCCATTTTATTCTATAAATATTTAGCTGTTTCATAAGCCTTGTAGCATTCAATCAAATCATCCACAAGATATTCAGACATCGCCTCAGCTGATTTAATACCATCAGCCGCAGCAGATGTGATTCCACCAGCATATCCTGCTCCTTCACCTGATGGAATTATCCCCGGAAAGCAGGTACACATCATATCATCCTTGTTTCTGAGAATTCTCACAGGCGAGCTAGTTCTTGATTCAATCGCTGTAATTACAGTATCTCTGTCATCAAAGCCTTTAATTCTTGTCCCGTAATACTTCATAGCCTCTATGATTGATTCTGTCATATAATCAGGAAGGACCTTTCTCAGATCAGCAAAGCGCCAACTTCCTTTTATCTCAGGAGTTATACTTCCAAGCTTCTCTGATAATTTTCCATCTGCAAAATCGCCATATAACTGAAGCGGAATACTTCCGTTTCCTTCTTTATAAGCAGTCCTTTCAAGCCTCCTTTGAAGCTCTGCTCCGGCAAGTACATCATCACCCGGAAAATCGTCAGGCGTTACACTCACAACAATAGCTGAGTTTGAATTCTCTCCGGAACGTCCGCTATAGCTCATTCCATTTATTACTATGCTGTCCTCTTCAGTTGCGGAATTAACTACATATCCGCCCGGACACATACAAAACGAGAAAACATCCCTTCCACCTGCTGTATGATAAACAAGCTTATAATCAGCATTTGGAAGACCATCGCCATAATGCTTGAGATAATTCTCACCATACATAGCTTTATTTATAGTCTCACTCTTATGCTCAACTCTTACACCCATAGCAAAGGACTTACGTTCCATAGTAAAGCCACGAGAATCGAGCATCTCATAAGTATCCCTCGCACTATGACCTATTGCCAGAATCAAACCATGAGTCTTTATATGATAAAGCTTCTCACCTGAATCATCTAAACCATCCTCAGCAGCAATATCAAGCTCATAAATAGGTAGCTCTGATTCATAGCCAAATGTACTTATCTCGGTTTCATGTGTTATACCCAAAAGCTTATGACCAAACCGTATATCTCCGCCATGAGAAAGTATATAGTTTCTCATATTGATAAGTATAAAACGCAGCTGGTCTGTTCCTATATGAGGCTTGGCCTTGTACGCTACAGACTCATCAGCTCCGAATCTTACAAAGGTTTCAAGAACCTCTTTAAAATAACCTGCTTTATCCTTGTTTCCGGTATTCAGCTTTCCATCCGAGAAGGTTCCTGCTCCGCCTTCACCGTAGCAGACGTTAGATTCAGGATTAAGCTTAGAATCCTTCCAGAAAGCATTAACATCCTCAACTCGTTTTTCAACTGAATGCCCACGTTCAAGAATAATCGGTCTGAAGCCGGCATCGCAAAGCTTAATTGCAGCAAAATAACCTGCAGGACCAGCTCCGATAATTACCGGTCGAAACTCGGGGGCATCATCTAAAAACTCTCTAACCTCAGTGTTAATTATATGAGGAAAACAGTATTTTCTCTCATTTGTTAACATAATATTTTTATCGTGAACAGAATTCAAAACTTTCTTTTCATTCTCACAAAAAACACCAACAGTCAGCAGATAATGTATATCATTATGATTCCTTGAGTCAAGAGATTCTTTTATTATCTTATACTTGAAGCTGTCAGTACGAAGTTTTTTTATGATCACTCTTATCAGATCATCTTCTGTATATCCGATTTTCATTTTTATATTTCGAATAGTAATCATGGCACTTTCTCTATATGAATAACTCTTCTGCTTATCTGACAGAATTACCCGCTAAAAATCCAGTTACAAATGCATACGTAAGATTATAGCCACCACATTTTCCCAGAACATCTGTGGCCTCTCCTACGGCATATATACCCTGACCAAGAGTCATCTCAGCTCTGAGCTGCATCGTCTTCGGATTAATAAATGCTGTCATTATACCACCCGAAGAAGCCTGGGACTGATCAAAGCCGGCTCTGCATCTAACAGTACTTTTCCAATCAACTATTTCCTGATATAGACCTCTTATACCTGTTTCTGTTACATCCTTAAGCGTAAGATTCATTTCAGTTTCACCATAGAATCTCTTTATCATAAAGACTGCAAGCTTATCATTCAGATAACCATTCAGAAAAAGATCCAGTCTCTTATTCGGGAAGCTGTTTTTTATTTCTTTAAAACGCTGAACAAAATCCTCTTCACTCACCATCGGAAGCAGATTTACTGATATCATATCGCCGGGCTTCATATAGTAAGAAAGGTCAAAAACAACTATTCCGCTGAAACCGGTATCGGTTATCTGCAGCTCACCCATCTCAGAATGACCATCGACCGACACCTTACATTTGGTTCTGACACCACTAAGCTGTTTGACATCATCATTTAAGATAACAGGACAAAGCGCACTCTCATACTCATTATACGGAACGTCCAGACTTGAGAGCAGGCTGTCAGACTGACCTCTTGTAGCAGCACCGAGTTTTTCCTGCGAAAGACCGCCTGTAGCTATGATGATATTTCTCGCTTTAACGTAGTACTGCTGTTCCTCGCCATCCTGTCTGATCAAAAGGTTAACCTTGTACATATCCTCTTTTTCAACAGAAATAGCTGTAGCTCTGTTAACAATCCTGCATCCGAGAGATATAGCAGTATCGGTAAGAGCCCACACAATCGTTGAAGCCTGAAGACTGGAAGGATAGATGTATCCATCCTTACTAACAGTATTTACTCCGAGTTTATTAAAGTAGTCAACTACAAAGTATCTCTGCCTCATCCCACAGCTTTTATATAAGCTCTCATAAACTGAGTCGACAAATTCATTTCCGTAGTAAGTATCGTCATCATAATCATCATTTGTGAGATTGCATCTGCCGTTTCCGGTAGCATAGAGCTTGTTTCCCGGCTTTTTATTTTTATCCACAACTACGCAAGAAAGCCCCCTGCGGGAGCTTTCAATTGCTGACACAAGTCCTGATGCACCTGCGCCTATTATACAAATGTCAAAATCAGTATTTTGCATTACATCCATCCATTATTTAAGAAATAACAAACGTCATTTTATTCATATGCTACATCATTGTTTGCTGAATCAGGGAACAGTGTGATGTATGTCTTACCAGGATTAAG
>CACYJP010000111.1:14145-21957 GCA_902774725.1 uncultured Lachnospiraceae bacterium | reverse complement strand
TATCACAAGATGGGGATGATGACAATGAATAATAGATTTATTGTTTCTTAATCTATTTTTAATCTTTAAAAAATGAATTATTAAGAAAAGGCCTTTATATTATTCCTTGCGAACAAACAGAAGGAGGGAATGATCGTGAAGGTGTTTTTAAAATACATCACAAAAAACATGTTTGAGAAAAAGGGGCGATTTTTTCTGCTGCTTTTCTCGATAGCAATCAGTGCGGCACTGTTAGTTGCTTGCACGGGTATGGTAGACGTTGTAATCGACAGCTTCAACGCACCGTACGAATCAGGTAGTTTATCGGACATATCAATATCCTCAAAAACTGATGATCCTTATATGAAGGAATCGGATATAGATACTGAGGGACTAAAGGATGTGGCGTATGAACTGAGGACTACCGGAGTTATAAATGAAAATGACAAGATAAAGTATGTAAATGTCAGAGGAAGAGATAATTACTCAGGTAAGATGGTTGAGGGGAGCTCAGACTTTCTTTCACAGTCTGAGACAGATGGTAATTCATCATGTGTTATTTCTAAACGAGTTAGTGACATTATGGGGCTTAAGACCGGAGATACACTAAAGCTCTTTATCTCAGGTGAAGAGGTAAATTTCCGAGTTGAAGCACTTGCAACAAATGACAACCTATTCTATCCGGATACATCAACTAACTTCAATGTGATAATCCCTTATGAATATCTTAATGAAAAGCTTGGAGCGAATGACGGATACAATGTAGTGTTTGCGAATGTTGCTGATGGAGAAGTAAAGGATTTTGTAAAAAGCTATAACGACAGCCACTTAGAAATAAATGCCGTTGATTTAAAAGGAAATGTAATGGTGGATTCGTCAATCAATATGGCACTTTATTTTATGATGGCGATTGTAGTTATCGTAAGCTCCATCATCATATACGGAGTATTCAAACTGATCATGACAGAGAGACTCTCAGTAATGGGAACCTTTATGAGCCAGGGAGCTACAAAAAAGAAGATAGAGCATATCATTCTGATGGAGGGCTTCATATATGGACTGATAGGAGGAATCGTCGGAAGTGCAATTGGAGAGGTATTCCTGTATTTCCTCAGCAGATGGACATCACCTCTTGGCGATTATGGTGTATATACAGACTTTAGTATTAATCCTGTATATATAATAACGGGAATTGTTTTCTCGATCATTCTTTCTGTAGCATCTGCTTACTTCCCTGTAAGAAAGGTCAGAAAGCTTGAGGTTAAGGATGTTATCCTGAATCGTGCAGAACAAAAGAAATCAAGCCGTCTGGTAAAAACATTTATAGGACTGCTTCTGCTTGGTTTTTCCATCGCAGTTTATGTGATAAATGACAGCGTGATAAATGTAACAACGCCGCTTGGATTTGTAGCGGCATTTGCGGGAGTGATTCTGCTCACACCAATGCTGGTCAAGCTTGTTACAGCAGTGTTCAGTAAAATCTTCAGAAATAATACTACTATTTACCTGACGCTGAATAATATCCGCAGCTCGAAGCTGCTCAGAAACAATATCGTGCTTATAGTAGTATCACTTTCATCAGTGCTGATGATAGCATCCTTCGGAAAAAGTATGACCAAGCTGGTAGTGGATGCATATAAAGGAATGAATTATGACTACAACATAAGCGGAATCATGGAGATGGATCCGAATAATCCGACAACAGAGCGTATCCTTGATAAGCTGCATGAAATGAAGGGAATAGATCAGTCGTCTATCGGAGATGTTTACTATGCTGAAGCAGAAATAGATGGAGAGTTAGCAGTTGCAACCGGCTCTGAGGTGGATATGTATGTAAATGTTCTTGATGAATATTTCGGTTTTACTACCACTTACGCAGATGAGATTCAGGCACTTAAGGATGCAGATGAGTATTCTATTCTCCTTACAACTAAGATTGCCGATGCAATAGATAAAGAGGCCGGGGATACGGTTACTATGAAGATTAATGACCATGAGGTTAAAGTAAAGGTTGCAGGAGTTTATGATGGAAAGGTATTCCAGGCTGGGCGTGCAGTCTTAATGAAAAAAGAGCTTCTTATAAATGAGTTTAAGATAAAGGAAGCGGCTGCTATATATCTCGAGAAAGCGGAAAGCTCTAACGATGCTGATATTGAAAAAGAATTAAAGCCGTTCCTTGCGTCTCTTGGAGCAACTTATACAACAAAGGCAGAGGATACCAAGCTTAATGATGAGCAGAATCAGGTAATTGTATCAGTGCTTTCAATCTTCTCATATCTGGCAATGATAATAGCTTCAATAGGTGTGTTTAATAACATTACTATCTGCTTCCTTCAGAGGAAGAGAGAGATGGCAGTTATGGCATCAGTCGGAATGAATAAGGGAAGGCGCAAGAGGATGATTCTTGCAGAGAGTATGACGTGCGTTGTATTCAGTATACTTTTATCAATTCCTTTTACTATACTGCTTGCTGATCTTATGACAGGCTTTTGTGTATTTATCGGAATGCCGATGGACGTAATGTTCAGCTGGTCATCAATAATGACCTATGCACCGATAATCACAGTGATTATATTTATAGCTTCTATATCAACGATGAGAAAGAGTAAGAAGCTTAGCATAGTACAAGAGCTTAAATATGAGTAAGAGGTCAGATGAAAAGAAATAAAAAGTATAACAGATAAAAATAACAGATAAAAAACAGATAAAGATAACAGATAAAAATAACATATAAAGATAGTAGATAAGAATAATACAAGATAAGTAAAAGTTATGAATAGGAGAAAAAAATGAGCGTAATAGAAGTAAACAATGTAAGCAGATCATTTAATAACGGAAAGCAGACAACAGAGGTACTTAAGAATATAAGTCTGACAGTAGAGGAGGGAGACTTTGTCTCAATCATGGGCCCTTCCGGAAGTGGTAAATCAACTCTGCTGTATCTCCTTGGTGGGCTGGATCAGCCCACTGAGGGAAGTGTATCAATTAACGGAAGAGACCTGTCTACACTTAAGGACAAGGAACTCAGTAGAATGAGAAACGAGGAAATAGGTTTTGTATTCCAGTTTTATAACTTAGTTCCAAATCTAAATGTAGTAGATAACATATCACTTCCTCTTATGCTTGCAGGAAAGAAGATATCAGATTATAAGGACAAGATCAATGAATGTCTGGAGCTCATCGGTATGCAGGATAAGAGAAAGCTGACTCCTAGGGAGCTGTCAGGTGGTCAGCAGCAGAGAGTTGCGATAGCAAGAGCTCTCGTGTTTGATCCGGATATACTTTTCCTTGATGAGCCGATTGGAAATCTTGACAGTAAGTCCGGAACGAAAATCATGGAGCTGTTCCGCAGGATTAACTGGAAATATAATAAAACAATCGTTCAGGTTACACACTCCGAGGAGGCTGCCCGCTACGGCTCAAGACTCGTCCGTATAGTAGATGGCGAGATAGCCAAAATGGAAGAAATTAAAAATCAGATTAGATCAGCCTGAATGAAGAAAGCGTTTGTTTTTCCTGATTTGCTTTGAACGTAGATTGTTGTCATTAGAGCTTTAAGATAGTATAATTATCCTTGTTATATCTATTGATGATGTGAATAAGTTTTCAGAAAGAGTAGCACAGATGGGGATAAAAAATAAAAGCAATAATGATGGAAGTAACAGGGGATCATTACTTGGAAAAGTCCTGGCTGTTGTTCTGGCAGCAGAAGCTGTCTTTTTAGCAACCGGATATCCATTCTTTCGTTTTATGACCTATGCAGGAAATAAAAAGAAGAAGGAATCCGATAAGAACGGAAAGAAATGGTTTCAGTTAAATCACATAGAGGTAAACCATCCGCGTTATAAGCATAATGAAGAGTATGAAAAGACAAGAGAGTGGTGTGAAAGCCAGAGCATGGAAGACTGGTATATCAAAAGCTATGACGGTATTATGCTTCATGCAAAGTATTTACCGGCAGAGAATGCAAAAAGGTCTATAGTTCTTAGTCATGGATATAGAGGAACCAGCTTCGGAAGCATTGCTCATATGGCACAGTTTTTACATGAAAACGGATGCAATCTTTTGTTTGTAGATCAAAGATGCTGTGGCGAAAGTGAAGGCGAGTATATCACATTTGGCGCAAAGGAACAGCATGATATTATGTCCTGGATGTATAAGGTTATTAAGCTTGATGATAAAAAGCTTCCTGTCTATTTGTTTGGTCAGTCGATGGGTGCGACATCCGTTATTCTTGCATCAGGTCATGACCTTCCTGACGAGGTAAAAGGAATTATCGCCGATTGCGGATATCATAGTATGAAGCAGCAACTGAGAGATATATCAAAGGGGTGGTTTCATTTACACTGGATCGAACTACTTCTGTTCAGAGTAGATATTTTCAGCAGACTGCTAGCAGGCTTTAAAATGAAGGAAGCTGATACTACAGTCGCGCTGAAGAATAATACCAGGCCGGTTTTGTTCTTCCATGGAGAAAAGGATACATATGTCTATCCCGTAAATACAGAAATAAACTATGAGCTATGCACAGCACCGAAGGAGGTGGTGTATATTCCATCGGCAAGACACCTGTGCTGTTCGTATGAAGCTCCGAAGCTTTATAAGAAAAAGCTCAAAGAATTCTTTAAAAAATATGATATATCAAACACTTGATAGAGATGTGTTTGATATGTGTCGGTCAATTTACCCCGGAGTGTTCATTAAGTGCTCCGGGGTCTTCCATTTTTATTTTTGTTGTAGTATCCTCTCAATCGTTAAAGAAAAACACACTATTTAAGGTAATGTATGAGGAGGAGAAAAAAATGGATATTACAGCAGAATTCAAGGATTTAGTAGCACAGTACTCAAGTGTAACAGCAGAGGAGATGACCGATGATATGAGACTTCGTGATGACCTCGGTCTTAGCTCACTTGATTTTATGACACTTCTTGGTGAGTTAGAGGATACATTTGATTTTGAGCTTGATGTAGATAGAGCAACTCAGGTTGTTACAATCGCTGATGCAGTCAAGATGATCGAAGATCTGAGGGAGGCATAAAATGAATACTATTCGAGAGATATGGGATAGCTCATGTGAAAAATACAGCGACCTTACTGCGGTAAAGTGGCTTGAGAAAAAGGATATAAAAAGTATTACATATGGCGAGTTGAATGAAGACGCCGTTGCCATAAGAAAAGGACTTAAGGCTGAAGGCTTTGATGGTGCTCATATCTCTATGATAGGAGTCGCATCCCGTAGCTGGATAGGTACCTATCTTGGAATAACCACCGGAAACAATGTGGCTGTTCCGCTTGATGCAGGTCTTCCTGCAGAGGATCTTAAGGATCTCATAAATGACAGTGATGCAGAGGCACTCTTCCTTTTACCAAAGGGAAAGCCAATGGCAAGACTTATCAAAATGGCATGTCCTAAAATCCGTAAGATATGGCTCCTTCAGGAGGAACCGGAAGAAGGTTTTGAGACACTGGCTGATTTAAAGGCCAAGGGAGAAGGTCAGGAGGATGTAAGCGGACGTAAGGCAGAAGAAATCGCTACGCTTATCTATACATCAGGTACAACAGGAAAGAGTAAGGGTGTTATGCTCTCACAGAGTAACCTGGCACAGAATGTTGAATCAGTACCTTACACCTCAGAGCCGGGCTGCACACTTCTCAGCGTGCTTCCTGTTCATCATGCATTTTGTCTTGTTATGGACTGGCTTAAGGGATTTTCTCTTGGAGCAACAGTCTGCATAAATGATTCATTTATGCATATGGTGAAAAATATGGGCATCTTCAAGCCTGAGGTAATGCTTATGGTTCCTCTTATGATAGAGACTATTTATAAGCGTCTTTCGGCAGTAGATCCTTCACTTCCAAAGGAAGCAGTTGCTGCAAATGTATTTGGCGGCAGACTTAAGATAATATTCACGGGTGGAGCACATCTCGATCCGTTTTATATAGAGAAGCTTAAGGAGTATGGAGTCCAGGTTCTTGAAGGCTATGGTATGTCAGAGTGTTCGCCTGTTATAAGCTCTAATACTCCGGAGGACCACAAGGATGGTTCAATTGGAAAACCACTTCCAAATGTAAAGGTTCGTTTTGTAAATGATGAGATACAGGTTCAGGGAAGCAGCGTAATGCAGGGCTATTACAAGATGCCTGCTGAAACCGCAGAAACACTGGAGGGTGGATGGCTTCATACCGGTGATAAGGGATATATAGATGAGGATGGATTCCTTTTCATAAACGGAAGAGTAAAGAACCTTATAATACTTTCAAATGGCGAAAATATATCCCCAGAGGAAATTGAAAATAAACTTGGCATTAATCCTCTCGTAGGAGAGGTCATAATAACTGGTGAGAACAACGGACTTACAGCAAGGATTTATCCTGACCAGGATGTGATCAAGGCAAAGGGATTAACTGACGAAGCAGTGAAGGCTGCCTTAGATACCCTCCTCAAAGAATATAATCGTAATCAGCCTACATATCGTCAGATCATATCATTAGTTGTACGTAAGAATCCGTTCCACAGAAATGCAACACGTAAGATCATCAGAGCGGATGCAGAAATAGATGAGTAGGTTGTGGATGCTCAAAATAAAAGGCTAATTTTCGCCTGATATGTTTGGCATAATTCCGGAAAGGAATGTCCTTGACAGTATATCAGCTATTTCTTCAGCGGGGGTAGAAAAATCCTCCGCTGTCCATTTGTGGAGAACACCGATGGTGCTTCCGATGGAGCTTGCGATGTAGTATGAAAATTCAGTGCGGGCCTTTGGTCCCGAAATATTAGTAGAGGTTACTTCTGTAACGTATTTATGGAACATTGTTAGAGCTTTTTCGAAGAAAGAGTCCCCTCTTGGCGATTCAAGAAGATTTGCCAGGAAGGGATTATTTTTTGTGTAGTTACAGACAGCAAGATAATAAGAATGACATATGTCGTGGTCATTCTTTGGACGAAAGCTCTCCATCATCTGAAATATATCACGGATGGTCTTATCCTCAACTGCCTCAAGCAGAGCCGGTATATTTTCATAATGATTATAAAATGTACTACGGACTATTCCGGCCTTTTTTATCACATCTGACACAGTGATCTTATCCAGCTCCTTATCTCTCAGGAGCAGGAAGAAAGCATCAAAAATAGCTTCCTCAACTGTGCTGTAGCGTTCATCTGATTCATTCATAACTACTTCTCCATTCCTCGTTCTCTCATGGTATAGCTCTTGTCCTCGTCAATCATTTTAAGCATGATTTCAGCGAAACGTGGATCGAACTGAGTGCCGCTGCCTCTTTCTATCTCACTACGGATCTTTTCCTGAGGCATACTGTTTCTATAGCTTCGGTTACTGGACATGGCATCATATGCATCTGCAACAGCAATTATGCGAGCCTCCTCCGGTATCTCTTCTCCGGCAAGTCCATCAGGATAACCGCTTCCGTCATATCTCTCATGGTGCCAGCGCGCTCCGATAGAGAGCTTTGGCATCTCATTGATATTCTTAAGTATCTGCGAACCAATGACAGGATGACGCTTTATGTATTCGAATTCCTCGTCTGAAAGTGCACCGGGCTTATTGATGACAGAATCCGGAACACCGATTTTTCCAACATCGTGAAGCAGTCCGATTATAAAGATATCAGACTGTTCCTTCATGCTGTATCCGTAACGTCTTGCGATTTCCTTTGAATACTCAGCAACCCTGCTGGAATGACCGTTTGTATAGGTATCCTTTGCATCGATTGCACCCGCAAGTGATCTTACGACATTAAGGAACAGCTGTTCATTTTCCTTGGTTTTTCTTTCAACCTCGTCAGCAAGGTGCTTCTGGAGTCTGAGCAGCTCA
>CACYJP010000111.1:0-14056 GCA_902774725.1 uncultured Lachnospiraceae bacterium | reverse complement strand
TTTTTTCCGCGTCTATATCATTTTCGGCAGTGAGGAAAACAACCGGAATATCAGCTATTTCCGTTTCCTCCTCACGAAGCTTTGTTATAGTTTCAAAGCCGTCCATTCCCGGCATATTTATATCCAAAAGAATAAGATCCGGACGGTTTGTTTTTACAAACTCAAGCAGTTCATTTCCGGAAGTGAGAGCTGTTACGCTTATATCATTTTTTGAAAGTATTCTTTCGGCGATTTTGAGATTCTTAATATCATCATCTACTATGGTAACCCAAAGCTTGTCACCCTCACCGGTCTTTGGCTTGTCGCCCTCCAGAAACTCTGTTTCATAACTTATTCCAAGCACATCACCGTGTCTGTCTCTCCAGTTTCTGATGATATTACCGACTACCTGCTCAACGGCTTCTTCCTTAATGTCCGTAAGAATAATAAAATAGATATTCTTACGAACCTGCATGAGCAGATCGCTTTTTCGAAGTATATTTCCGATGTGTTCTCCGAAAAGGTCATAATACTTATCCGCTTCGTCTGCACCAGCTGTGTTGTCAGATGACAGAGTGATCAGTATCTTACATGCATTTCTGTGATAACGCATGATATATCTCATAACAAATCTATATACGCCGATAAATGAATTCATATCGAGCTTCAGTGCAGAAGAGGATTCATTTCTTTCAGCCATAATGGTCGAAAGAGTTTTAAGATCAGTAACATATGAATCATCGCGAAATGCTTTTTCCTCGTAAATAAAGTAGCAGCGTTTGCCCGCATTCTTGGACTGATAAAGCGCCTTGTCAGCCTTCTTTAAGGACTCTTCATAATCCTCTCCCTGTCCTTTCAAATGTATGACACCGATAGATGCTCCCAGAGGAATATCCATATCATTTCCAAGTATTCTTTTTGCGTCTGAAAGAAGAGTGTTATTAAGGTTATCTGTAAACTTTCTTATATCATCTTCGCCGGAAAGAGAGGTTGAAAAAGCAACAAATTCATCACCGCCCATTCTGCCTACGATGTCATCCGGCCCCAGGAATCCTCTGATAAGTATAGCGAAGCTTATAAGTATCTTGTCTCCTGCAGCATGACCATATAGATCATTAACCAGCTTAAAAGCGTCCAGGTCTATCATCATAAGATAACCCGGTTTTCTCTTACAGAGCATATCGAGTTTAGTGTTGGTAGCATTCTTGTTAAGAAGTCCAGTCAGGTTGTCTATGGTTGCCTCTTCATAAAATCTATTGAGAGCGTCCTGACTCTTCAGAACATTATTGATCCTTTTAAGAAGTATCACAGGCTCAAAGGGTTTACGTATATAGTCTGAAACACCCATCTCAAAACCACGTGTCTCAGACTCGTTATCATCATCCGAAGTGAGGAAGATGACAGGGATTTCTTTGATATCCAGTTCTTCCTCAAGCTCTCTTAGATTTGCCAGTGTTTCAAACCCATCCATTTCCTCCATCATGATATCAAGAAGTATCAGATCCGGAGTGTCATTTTCCTTGATATGAGCCAGCAGTTCAGGACCTGAACTGAGAGCTGTTACGGCTATATCATTTTTAGATAGAATATTTGATGCGATTTTTCTGTTGATAGGATCATCATCTACAATTATTACTCGATATGACATATTATTTCCTCTTCATCTTTTATCATTTAAACGTATCATAATCATACTTGAAATAACCATTTTTTGCAATTATACTATTTCTTGGAATTAAATGGTTTTAAAGTGTTATTTTTTACTCGGGGTTTGTTATGAAGCGCAGTAGAAAAAATCCAATATTTACACTCGCATTTACATTTGTCCTAATGGCTCTTCTGGTAGTATTTATTGCCAGATCGGTTTATAGGACTGCTTTTTTGTCGGCTCTGGAATTGGGAGATGATAAGGCGACGGCTATATCTGCGGATCTTGAGAACTATATGGATACTGCGAAGAGTGTACTCTGGGTTGCGGCCGATACGGTTGATCATATGGTTGCAAAGGGAGCAACAGACGAAGAGATAATTGAGTATATAACCAGAGAGTCTACTAACACTGAGGAACAGTTCGATGAAAGCTACACCGGTATCTACGGTGTAATAAGAGGAAATTATGTAGATGGCGTCGGCTGGGTACCGCCTGCTGATTATGATCCGACTAAAAGAGACTGGTATAAAACCACAACTGCCGGAAAGGGCGAGGTTGTTATAGTTCCGCCTTATGTTGATGCTCAGACAAAGAGCGTTATAATTTCCATAGGCAGATCACTTACAGATAATAAAAATGCACTGGCGCTCGATCTGACTTTGGACGGCGTTCAGGAAATCGTCGAGAATATCCATATAAATGATTATGGCTATGGTTTCATTTTGGATAAGGATGGTATGGTGATAGCTCATCCTGAGAAAAATGAGAATGGAAGTAATATAACTGATTCAGCCGATGGCAAGTCTCTGTTTGAGAAAATAAAAAATACCTCCAAGGGTCATTTTGAAGCAAAAATAGATGGTGAGGAGTGTACTGTTTTCGTTGATGAGGTTATGGACCAGTGGAGTCTTGTCATCGTAACAAAGGATGCAGAGCTCTACGAAACTCCTATGAATCTTCTGAAGGTAAGTGTCATTATTACCCTGATCGTTTATCTGCTTATTTCTACATTTTATCTGCTGGGTTATAGAAGTGAGAGGAAATCGGCAGCCAGAATGGAAGAGATGAAGGAGATAGAGCGAAAGAAGGATTATGAGGCAAAGGTCCTCAAGCTTGAAAAGTCCGCTGCGGATAGTGCAAATAAGGCAAAGAGTAATTTCCTTGCGGATATGAGTCATGAAATAAGAACGCCTATCAATGCCATACTCGGCATGAATGAGATGATCCTGCATGAATCAAGTGAAGAAAATACTCTTGATTATGCATCAAATATAAAGAGTGCGGGAAATACGCTTCTATCAATAATTAATTCTATTCTTGATTTTTCCAAAATTGAGGATGGAAGGATGAGCCTTGTTCCGGTAGAGTTTGAAACTGCTGAGCTGGTAAGAGGGCTTGTTCATTCTATTGATGAGAGAGCAAGGAGCAAAGGCTTAAAGCTGATAGTAGATATAGACGAAGCTGTTCCGACAGTTCTTATGGGAGATGATGTAAGAATCAGCCAGGTAATAATGAATCTCCTTACGAATGCTGTTAAGTACACAGAAAAAGGAAATGTTCGTTTTTCCATGAAGAACCTCGGAGTGGAAAAAGGTCTTTGCAAACTATATGTTTCTGTAAAGGATACAGGAATCGGAATCAGAAAAGAGGATATAGATAAACTGTCGATTTCCTTTGAACGTGTGGATGAAAAGAGAAACCGTCATATAGAAGGAACCGGACTTGGAATCTCCATTGTTACCAAGCTTCTTGCGATGATGGATAGTGAGCTTAAAATCGAAAGCGAGTACGGAAGAGGATCAGACTTTTATTTCGAGCTTCCGATAGAGGTTGCAGATGAGACCCCGCTCGGAAAGCTTGATCTTACAGAAAAGGTTTCTGTGGATTCGGATTCAAGAAAAATGAATCTCAGAGCACCAAAGGCGCGTATCCTTATAACTGATGATAATGAAACAAACCTGAAGGTTGCGGCAAATCTTATGAAGCTTTTTGGAATAAAGCCGGAGCTTTGCAGCTCAGGAGCAGATACCATCGTAAAGATGAAGGACAAGGACTACGACATATTATTCCTAGACCATATGATGCCTGAGATGGATGGTATAGAAACTCTTAAGTATCTGCAAGAGGTTTCGCTAATAGGAAAGACCAAAATCATTGCACTTACCGCAAATGCTGTTGTTGGTTCAAGAGAACAGTATATACAGGCAGGCTTCGATGATTATCTTTCAAAGCCTATTGAGCTTCCGGAGCTTGAGAAGATGCTTAGACATTATCTGCCGGAGGACGTGAAGGAAGAAATTCCGGAGGTGGATAAAGAAAAAGCCGATAAAAAAGTAGCGGTAAAAAAAGAAGCGGAAATAAATGAAGCAGAAATAAATGAAGCAGAAATAAAAGAAGCGGAAATAAAAGAAGCGGATATAAATGAAGAGGCGGATAATAACAGTTCGAAACCGGATGATGACAGCCCAATGGGCAGACTGACGTCTCTTGGAATAAGCGTTGAGGATGGAATCACTTATTGCGGTGGTGATGAAGGCTTTTATCTGGAGATAATAGGAGACTATGTAAAGAGTGCTCCGGAAAGAATGGAAAAGCTTGGAATGCTTCTTAGTGAAAACCGAATGAAGGATTATAAAACTCTTATCCATTCAGTTAAAAGCTCGTCGAAGACGATTGGTGCGATGGATATGTTTGAAAAGGCTATGGCCCTTGAGCATGCAGTCACAGAGGATAATATAGACTATGTTCAGGAGAATCATGAATCGGTGATGAAGGATTATAAAGAGCTTGTGGATAGTCTTGGTGAAATAATAGGTTGAAAGAGGAAGTAATATGCAGGAAAAAGTTAGTATTATAAAAGAAAATATAGAAAAAAGATTTGTCGGAAAGTCGTCTGTGATCGAGAATGCGATAATAGCACTTCTTGCGGGTGGACATGTTCTTATAGAGGATGTTCCGGGAGTTGGAAAAACAACCTTTGCAAAGTCGCTTGCTCAGTCGGTTGATGCAAGCTTTTCGAGAATACAGTTTACGCCTGATACGCTTCCTACAGATATAACCGGAACATCAATATTCGATGCTAAGGAAGCAAAGTTTAAGGTTGTAAAGGGACCTATTCATAAGGAAATAGTTCTTGCAGATGAGATAAACAGAGCTTCGCCTAAAACTCAGTCAGCACTGCTTGAGGCGATGGAGGAGCATCAGGTTACTATTGATGGTGAGACCTTCAGACTGCCGGAGCTTTTTATGGTAATAGCAACTGAGAATCCTGTTGAACAGATCGGAACCTATATGCTTCCTGAAGCAGAGCTGGACCGTTTTCTTATGAAGCTTTCCATAGGATATCCGGAAAAGGAGATGCAGCTTTCTATGGCAAAGAAGCATCTTATGGGTGAGCTGGTGGATGAGCTTACTCCTGTTCTTAAGGCTCAGGATATAATCGAGATGAAAAAAGCGGTAAATGAGATAGTGATGACTGATGAGCTGATTGAATATGCACTTAACATAGTCGATGCTTCGAGAGGTAATGATAACCTTGAGTATGGACTGAGTCCGAGAGCGGGACTGGATCTTCTGTCCGCTTCTAAGGCTTCAGCATATGTTGCGGGAAGGGATTATGTGATACCGGAGGATGTTATAGCGATGGCAAGAGTAACTCTTCCACACAGACTTGTACTTACAACTCAGTCAAGAATGAATAAGTACACAGGATATCAGATCATAGTAGATATAATTGAGAAGGTTAAAAGACCTAGATAGCCGGCCGGCCATCTGTATGAGAAGTGATGATGAATGATAGTGTAAAAAAAGTCGGCAAAAAATCCATATTTCGAAGAATAGCACATAGGAAAAATCTTCCAATGATAGTTTATTTGCTGCTTCTTATTGCAGTGACTATAAATGTATCTTATCGCGGAGGAGCATTTTCCTATGTTTTATTTTACTGCGTTTTATTTTATATTCCGATTTCGCTTATTCATATGGTCTATACCGTTTTAGCTTTAAGGGTTTATCAGGAGACAGATAAAAAACTGATACCGAAAAACTCTTCGGTGGGCTATCAGTTTGCGATAGAAAATGCCTGGATCATTCCGATAAGTGAGGTCAGATTTGTCTATGACAGTGAGATAACCTTTTTTGGAGAGGACTTTACTAACCAAAGCTATAGTCTGCTTCCGAAGGGAAAGCAGGAGATTAATTCTACAATGAAATTTCTCTATGCCGGAAGCTATGATGCCGGTATCGAAAGCTATTATATACAGGATATGTTTGGAATAATCAGGCTTAAAAAGAAGGTCGGTATTCCTATAAGAGTGCATGTTCTTCCGGTTATAACTGATGTTGCAAGAAATGATATAGAGAACATAAGTAGTTCAAATAATGGAAACCTTTTCAGCATGAATACCTTGGAGAACAGCCTTGGGAATGACGTAAGGAAGTATGTAGAGGGGGACAGTATGAACACCGTTCACTGGAAGCTGTATGCAAGAACCGGTGATATGTACAGCAGACTTCCTGAACATCAGGAATCCGAAATGGTAAGTATGATCCTGGTCACAGAGGTCTCCGATAGTACTATAGAAAGTATAAAGCAAAGAGACAGCTTTCTTGAATATCTGATTTCGGCCTGTGAGTATTTTGGAATGAAGAAAAAGCCGCTGATGATAGTTTATTATTATGTCGGTGTTAAAACATTTATGATAGACAGCCCTGACAGCTTTCAGGAGTTTTATACCGAAGTGCTTATAAGGATAGGTACAAAGCAGGCCTCAGGCTTTGAGCAGGAAATGATAGAAGAAGTATCAAAGAAAAACAGCAGCGTGATTATTTTTAGGGAAAAGGAATGCAGACTAGAGAGTTTATAACAAGAAAATATATAATGAGACTTCCAATGATCCTTATGTCGATATTGATCGGCTTTTTTGACGTTCGTTCGATGGGATTTGAGGGCTTTAGTCCGCTCTTTTATGCTTGCTATATCTATTTCTTCTGTGGTGTTCTTATAGGGATAGAGCTTACAGGAAGAAGAGGTCTTATTATTCCGGGACTTATCATAATGACACTTGTTCTGCTTCTTATATCAAGAGATAAAGTGCTGACTGTAAATATCCTTGCAGCCCTTGCGGTCCTTGTGTTTATATTGTTCATACTGATGGACAGGATTCAGAGATGGGCATTTCCTGTTTTTGTTCTTTTGAATATAGTTAATTTTTTCTATACAGGTACAGAGAATAGACTACTGGTCATCTCGCTTGTAGTTGGAGCTCTGTATTCACTTGCCGGAATTTTCAGACGTGATACAGACTATAGATATATAGTACTATTATCTGGACGGTTGGTTTGGCTCTGAAAATGCATATTCGGGATATTCGGGTGTGGGATCGCTTGATGGCTCTGTTGAGTCAGATTCGAAAACAGATCTGAAATTTAAAAAGATAGGAGACTGTAAGACTCTTTACCTGAAGGGGTCGGATTTCAGTAAAATAACAAAGGATGGCTTTAAGGGAAAGGAAAGGATTACTCCTGACTACAATGTATGGTATGTTACATTTTTCAATGCCCTTATGAATGCAGATGTAAAAAGAAACGAGGCAGTATGCTTTATCAAGGTCGAAAGTGCCGAAGTAAAGTATGATCATCTGAGAACAGAGGATATTATTTATCCCGGAAATCTTCTGAATATAAAAGAGTCCTTGGAAAACGGTCCGGGAAAGAAAGTCGGAAGAGGCTTTGAATATAAGCTCCAGTATCTGATAATTGACTATGCGAGTCCTTATTATTTAAATGTTGTTCAGAGTATAAGCGATAATAAGAAGTATCATTCCTATGAAGAAATTACGAAATACACCTACGAAATACTTAAGATAAAGACTGCAAGCTTTATGTCAAAGGAAAAGTATGATGGTATAGTGGAGAGACTGAAAAACGGTTCTTATGAGGCTGAGCTTACCCCATACCTGGATACATCTATGTCTAATGAACGCGTGCAGAGTCTTAGTCAGGAGCTCACAAAGGATTGTAAAAATAATTATGAGAAGGCCAAAGTTATCGAGGATTATCTGAGAACGTATAATTATGACACCTCTGTAGACTTAAGGGATAGTGATAATTACATAGATTCATTTTTGTTTGAGGAAAAAAGCGGCTACTGTGTACATTTTGCATCTGCTATGGTGCTTTTGCTGAGGGACGCCGGCGTTCCGGCCAGATATGTTACCGGATATCTGTATGAGGTTGAGGATAAAAAAGAAAATGTAATGAGCTCCGATGCACATGCGTGGGTAGAGGCATATATAGACGGAGTAGGATGGATGAATTTTGAACCTACCGCGTCAGTTGTAGCGGCAGAGTCGTGGGGGCTTGTTGCTTCTGATGATTCAGTGGACATAGAAAAGAAGGAAGAAGCTGAGTCGGTTGAGGAGGAAACAAAAGAAAAAGAAGCTCTTGATTATGAGAAGCTTAAGGAAAGATATTCGCAGAAGCCTTCTGATGATCAAAGTGAGGAAAGAAGTAAGGATAAGGAAAAATTCGAGATAATTAAAAGAATCCTTATGTATGTTTTATACTTTGTTATGGCGGCAGCTTTACTGATTATTATCACTATAGTAACAAGAAAGCTATGGTTCCACCTCCTTACA
Organism: uncultured Lachnospiraceae bacterium; assembly: GCA_902774725.1. Taxonomy (GTDB): domain Bacteria; phylum Bacillota; class Clostridia; order Lachnospirales; family Lachnospiraceae; genus Eubacterium_Q. The sequence goes on along the minus strand of CACYJP010000111.1, from coordinate 5,788 downwards.
CCTGAAAGAAAGCTTCGTGAGCTGGTAAAAAGAAGATGTCGCAGCATAGAGAAACAAATAGAGTCAGAGGATGATATTAAGGAGCTTCAGAGAAATGATTCATCACTCTTTGATTATCTAAAGTTTGTACCTGACGATGAGAAGGACAGCACGTCCCGGTTGTTTGAACTGTATTATAAAGCAAGATTCAGGGGAGACGCTATAAGCGAGTCAGAAATCAAAAGCCTTTTGAAAGGGGCCTGATTTATGGTAATATGGATAAGTGGATTATAATTAAGTAAAATAAATGCTTTTTTAAAGAGGTAGGATATGGCTGATACAGATAAAAAAACAAATCAAAACAGAACGCCTAATAATCAGGTGTTCAGACAGAAAACGCTGGACCGTATTTCTTCGCCTGAGCAGCTTACTGATTATTTAAAGGTTACAAGCCCCGGAGTATGGGTAATTCTTATTACTGTAATACTTCTTTTGGCAGGGCTTATTGTCTGGTCGACAATAGGAAATCTTGAGACGACTGAAGAAGTGAAGATAATGGTACAAAGTAATCAGGCGGTTATCTTAAGTGAAAATGTTGATAAATACAAAGAGGGTATGGATGTCAGAGTCAAGGATAAAAAATATGATATCGAACATATAAAAATGACAGAATATGGCTACAGCTATGCCAGCTTTGAAACTGAACTTCCTGATGGAGAGTACACAGCTGAGGTTGTTACAGAGGTTGTTCATCCAATAGATTTCCTTATAAAATAATCGTTTAAGAGGTTTTAAATGGGTACTGCAGAAACAGTTAATAAAAACAACAAAATAAAACCTACTCTTACTAAAGGCGTTGCGAAGGTTCCTGTTATTATGCAGCTTGAGAATCTGGAATGTGGAGCGGCTGCTCTTGCTATGGTGATGGCATATTATAAGAAATGGGTTCCGCTTGAACAGGTGCGCCGTGATTGCGGTGTATCCAGAGATGGTTCAAAGGCTAAGAATATATATATAGCAGCAGAGCATTATGGCTTTGAAGTTGAAGCCTATCGTATGAGCCCTGAATCGCTTAAGGAGTCAGGAAAGTTCCCTTGCATCATTCACTGGAATATGAACCATTTTGTTGTACTGAATGGTTTCAAGGGAAAGACTGTATATATAAATGATCCTGCAAGAGGAACAGTAAAGGTAAGTTGGGACGAATTTGACAAGGCTTTTACAGGCGTTGTTCTTATTCCTGTACCTTCGGAAAGCTTTGAGCCGGGAGGTGCAAGGAGAAGTACTGTTGAGTTCGCAAGAAAACGACTTGTTGGTGCGGGAGCGGCTGTTGTTTTTGTTATGCTTGCAACAGCTATTGCATATTTGTTCGGTATAATCAATTCAGCAACATCCAGAGTATTTGTGGACAGGATTCTCACTCGGACGAATCCGGATTGGCTTATGCATTTTATTAATCTGCTTATCGGTCTGGCAATTATTCAGATCATAGTCGAATGGGTAAAGGCCATATATTCCCTCAAAATAAATGGTAAAATGTCTGTCGTCGGAAGTACGACATATATGTGGAAGATACTGAGAATGCCGATGGAGTTCTTCTCTCAGCGTCTTGCCGGAGATATACAGGGAAGGTCGGATCTGAATGCTTCAATAGCAAATACCCTTGTTGGTACATTTGCACCGATTTTGCTTAATACTACTATGATGATCTTTTATCTGGTAATGATGCTTCGCCAAAGTGTGATGCTCACAGCAATCGGTCTCGTGACTATGCTTTTCAATATTTTTATGTCCAGAGTTATATCAAAGAAGCGTATTAATATCATGAGAGTTCAGCTTCGTGATATGGGTAAGTTGGAGTCATCAACTGTTACCGGTTTCGATATGATTGAAACAATTAAGGCCAGTGGCGCAGAGGATGGATTCTTCCGCAAGTGGGCAGGCTATCAGGCGTCTGTAAATACACAGTCAGTCAAAACAATGAAGACCAATGTATATCTTGGAGTTATACCTGAGCTTTTAAATACACTTGTAGGCTACATAGTTCTTGTGCTTGGTGTTTATCTGGTTATGGAACAGAAGTTTACACTTGGTGGAACTCTTATGTTCCAGGGCTTCCTGAATTCTTTTATGGCTCCAGCTATGACACTTATAAGTGCAGGTCAGGTTATTCAGGAGATGCGTACTCAGATGGAGCGTATCGAGGATGTAATGGAATATCCTGATGATGAGAGCATCGTTGATGCACCTGATGTATCAGGCACAGCACTTAAAAAGCTGAGTGGCAATATAGAAATAAAGAATATGACCTTTGGTTATTCAAGTCTTGAGGAACCTCTTATTAAGGACTTTTCCTTAAATGTAAAAACAGGTGAAAGAATAGCTCTCGTCGGTCATTCGGGATGTGGAAAGTCAACTATATCAAAGCTTGTTTCAGGTCTTTATCAGCCGTGGAGTGGTGAGATACTGTATGATGGCAAGCCGAGATCTGCATATCCGAGAGATATTATTACGGGCTCAATAGCTGTCGTTGATCAGGATATAATAGTTTTTGAGGATACGATAGCTAATAATATAAAGATGTGGGATGATTCAATCCTGGATTTTGAGATGAAGATGGCTGCAAATGATGCCCAGATACATGAGGATATCATGAATATGCCGGGTGGATATCAGCATAAGCTGATGAGTGGAGGTAAGAATCTGTCCGGTGGTCAGAGACAGCGTCTTGAAATAGCAAGAGTTCTTGCGATGGATCCTACTATTGTGATCCTTGATGAGGCAACCAGTGCACTTGATGCGAAAACTGAATATGAGGTTGTAAATGCAATCAAGGCAAGAGGAATAACCTGTATAGTTATTGCTCATAGATTATCTACGGTTCGCGATTGTGATGAGATAATTGTTCTCGATCACGGACTTGTAGTAGAACGTGGAACACATGATGAACTTATGAAACAGGGCGGTTCATATGCCGAGCTTGTTACAAGTGAATAGAAGGAGGAAAGGCTATGGGATGGTTTGAAAACCAAATAGAAGAAAGACGAAAAGCCGACCAGCAGCTCCTCGAAGATTCATTCCTTGATGTAGCAAGCGTTGTAATCGGAAAGAATTCGGGAGAAGCTTTAACTGACAAGATAATAACAGGAAATATTATCGACGATATAATGAAGTATTATCATTATAAACCGGTAGATATTCCTGAAGGAATAACAGATAGTGAAAAGAAGCTGGATTATTGTCTTAGATATCACGGCATAATGAAAAGAGAGGTTGAACTTGAAGATGGATGGTATAAGGATGCGTTTGGTCTGATTCTTGTTTTCACAAAGGAAGACAGAACGCCGGTTGTTTTAAGACCCGGAAAAACTCATGGATATGTTTATAATGATCCTACCACCAATCTTCCTGTAAGAGTGAATAAAAGGATTGCTGAGCTTTTTGAAAGGGATGCATTCTGTTTTTACAGACCTCTGCCGCAAAAGAAGATCAAGGTTTCGGATCTTATAGGATTTATGAGAAGATGCATCTCAATGACAGATGTTATCTTTGTTGTTATAGCAACCTTGCTTATTACACTGGTTGGACTCATGCTACCAAAGATCACTCAGGCACTTACTGGGCCGATTTTAAAAAGCGGAAAAGAAAATATACTGGTAAGTGTATTTATATGTATCGTTTGTATATCGATATCTCATAAGCTGCTTTCGAGTATAAAGGAGCTTTTGCTAAATCGTTTAGATACTAAAACATCAATGGAAGTACAGTCTGCCATGATGATGAGAGTTCTTTCTCTTCCTGTAAACTTTTTTGAAAAGTACAGCCCGGGAGAATTAAAGAAACGATCTATGTCAGTTAATGATCTGTGCTCGATCATGCTTAGCATAATACTTTCGACAGGACTTACTTCACTGACATCGCTTCTTTATATAACACAGATTTTTTCATTTTCACCTTCGCTGGTTATACCTTCGATTATAATTGTGCTTGTGACTCTGTGTTTTTCAGTGATAACTACACTTATTCAGATAAAGATACAGAAGCGTTTGATGGAGCTTGCTGCAAAGGAATCGGGAATGTCGTACTCTATGATAACCGGTGTGCAGAAGCTGAAGCTTGCAGGCGCTGAGAAGAGATGCTTTGCAAAGTGGATGAAGGTTTACTCAGATGGAGCCAGGCTTACATACAATCCACCGATGATCATTCGCGTGAACAGTGTTATTTCTACAGCTATTACGCTTATATCATCTATAGTTTTGTATTATATCTCTGCTAAGAACAATCTGTCTCCGTCAACATATTTTGCGTTCACAGCTTCATATGGAATGCTTTCCGGAGCGTTCATGTCGCTTTCGGGAGTGGCACTTACAGCTGCAAAGATTAAGCCTACGCTTGAGATGGCAGAGCCGTTCCTTACAACTGAACCTGAGACGGGAGATGGTAAGGAAATAGTATCGCAGATATCCGGAGGAATAGAGCTAAGTCACGTAAGCTTTAGATATGGCGATGATCTTCCGTATATACTTAAGGATTTTTCTATCAAGATCAGACCGGGAGAATATGTGGCAATCGTAGGTCGTACAGGCTGCGGTAAGTCTACTCTGATGAGGGTTGTTCTTGGTTTTGAGAAGCCTGAGAAGGGAGCGGTCTATTTCGATGACAAGGATCTGAATAGTCTGGATGTCAGAACGCTTCGTAGAAATATAGGAACAGTTATGCAGTCTGATGGACTGTTCCAGGGAGATATTTATTCCAATATTGTTATCTCGGCTCCTGAGCTCACACTTGACGATGCTTGGGAGGCTGCTGAAAAGGCCGGTATAGCAGATGATATAAGAGCTATGCCAATGGGTATGAATACAATCATCTCAGAAGGTCAGGGAGGTATATCAGGTGGTCAGAAGCAGAGACTTATGATCGCGCGTGCAATTGCACCGAAGCCGAAGCTTTTATTCTTTGATGAGGCTACTTCCGCTCTGGATAATAAGACTCAGAAGCAGATATCTGACGCTCTGGATGATATGGGATGCACAAGAATTGTTATTGCTCACAGGCTTTCAACCATCAAAAACTGTGACAGGATCATAGTTATGGATGGAGGCAGAATCATTGAAGACGGAACCTATGATGAGCTGAATGCTAAAAACGGTTACTTCAAGAAGCTGCTGGAGAGACAGCAGGCTTAGAAGTATGAAAAGAAGGTCATAAGAGCGGTTATCGTAATGATAGACATAAGTGTTGTAATGGCTATTGCATTTGATAAAAGTTCTGTGTCCTCACCCATTTTTTCAGACTGAATAAGTGGGAGATTGCCGATAGGCATAGCAGCCATCAGACAGAGTCCTAGTATAGTAACTGATGGGAAGTCGAGGGCTCTTAAGATAAAGAAAATTAAAACAGGAACTAAAATCATCCGCACTATGATATATATCCATATGCGGATGTTTTTTATGCCGTTTGCCAGTCCTGATCTCGCTATTCCTACACCGAGAAGAGTCATTGAAAGAAATACATTGGCATTTCCGATATAACTGATGCAGCTTGCGAAAACAACCGGAAGCTTCAGGTTGAACCAGAATACGATAAGGCTCAGGATAGCCATGATCGTTCCGGGACTGAAAACCTTAAGCAGATTCATTTTTTCCTTGCCGTTTCCGAGAATGATGATTCCGTGAGTATAGAAAAGAAGGCTGTACATCACGTTGCATACTACAACATAAAGAAATGCATTGTCCGGCAGAATGGCACGGGCAACAGGAATTCCGATGAAGCCTACATTTGTGTATACGTTCATGATATTGTAAAAACT
>CACYJP010000110.1:10138-12178 GCA_902774725.1 uncultured Lachnospiraceae bacterium | reverse complement strand
ATCACAAGAGGTAAGGAGAACCTTATCGCTGAGACAAAGGCCAAGATGTCACTCGATGATATCTTCAGCCAGATGCAGGAAGGTACACTTAAGGAGCTTAACATCATTATCAAGGCAGACGTTCAGGGTTCAGTTGAGGCCCTCAAGCAGAGTCTTGTTAAGCTTTCAAATAATGAGATAGTAATCAAATGTATCCACTCCGGAGTTGGTGCTATAAATGAGTCCGATGTCAGCCTCGCAGCTGCATCAGATGCAATCATCATCGGATTTAACGTTCGTCCGGAGCCAATGGCTAAGCAGCTTGCTGATACAGAGAAGGTTGATGTGAGACTTTACAGAGTCATCTACAATGCTATCGACGATATCGAGTCTGCTATGAAGGGTATGCTCGATCCTATCTATGAGGAAAGAGTTATCGGTCATGCAGTTGTACGTCAGACATTTAAGGCGTCAGGCGTTGGAACGATCGCAGGTACATTTGTCGAGGATGGTGCTGTTGAAAGAAACGCATCTGTAAGACTTTCACGTAATGGCGAGCAGATCTGGGAAGGCAAGATCGCATCTCTTAAGAGATTCAATGATGACGCCAAGGAAGTTAAGGCCGGATACGAGTGTGGTATCGTTCTTGAAGAGAACGGAGACATTCAGGAAGGTGATACACTTGAGGTCTACAAGATGGTGGAAGTACCGAGAGATTAGGTAGGTACGGTGCCTGGTTTTCGGGCAGGTAAGAAAGGAATAGTACATGAGAGGAAATAATTCAAGGGGCGGCCGTGTGAACAGCGACGTCCAGAGAGTTATCAGCCATGTGATAGAGTTTGAGATAAAGGATCCGAGGGTAAGCTCCCTCGTGTCCGTGACTCGTTGTGATGTAACAAATGATCTGAAGGAGTGCAAGGCTTATATCTCCGTTCTCGGCTCGGATGAGGATGCTGAGAACACAATGGAGGGACTTAGAAGAGCGTCAGGCTTTATAAGAAAGAGGCTTGCTGAGTCACTTAACCTCAGATATACACCGCAGATTGAGTTTAAACTTGATAAGTCTATCGAATATGGTGTGATGATGTCCAAGAAGATCGATGATGTTCTTGGAGCAAATAAAAGCACAGAAGATACTGCTTCAGAAGATGCCGCTTCAGAAGCAGACGATTCGGAAGAGTAATTGAATGTGTGATGATTCGGCGGGTAGCCCGTCGGATCTAATATACGAAAGGAAAACGGTATGAAAGGTGATGTAATAAAAAAATCCAAGCAGTTTTTTAGTATGATCGCTTCAGCTAAAAGCATAGCGATTATCGGTCATGTCCATCCGGACGGAGACTGTGTGGGTGCTACACTTGGCCTTTACAACTATATCAACGATAATTACAAGGGTAAAAATCTTCAGGTTTATATGGATGGTTTTGCTCCTTGCTTCAGATTTCTGAGTGGAACCAGAAAGGTTAAGCATGACCCTGTTGACGAGCGTTATGATCTGGCTGTTTCAGTCGACGTAGCTTCAAAGAACCGTCTTGGAAAATTCGAAGAGATATTTAATTCGGCGATTTCAGCTGCATGTATAGATCATCATGTAAGCAATGAGGGCTTCGGAGATCTCTGCTACGTTGATGCAACTGCATCCAGTGCGTGTGAGGTTCTCTGCGACCTGATGGATCCGGATAAGATAAGCGCAAAAACCGCAAGCTGTCTTTATACCGGAATCGTCCATGATACGGGCGTTTTCAAGTATACAAGCACTAGTCGCAAGACTATGGAGATAGGTGGAATGCTTATCGAGAAGGGTGCCCCTTCAGATGTGATTATCGATGATACATTTTACAAAAAGACCTTTAAGCAGAATAAGCTTATGGCAAGGGTTGTTCTTGATTCAGTGCTTTACGAAGGCGGCAAGATCGTTTTCGGAACGGCTTCGAAGGAGATATTCAAGGAATACAAATGTACGACAATGGATACTGAGGGTATCGTTGAGCAGCTTCGTCTGACTGATGGAGCAGAGGTTGCTATTTTCGCTTATCAGCTTACAAAGAATACTTATAAGTT
>CACYJP010000110.1:0-10104 GCA_902774725.1 uncultured Lachnospiraceae bacterium | reverse complement strand
TCTGCAGAGCATCATCTCCGAGGAAATCAAGAAGCAGCTGAAGTAATAATAGTAAAGGTGAGGTGTGGGCAGGTGTATAACGGAATAGTCAATGTTTATAAAGAACCCGGCTTCACTTCGCATGATGTAGTTGCAAAGCTGAGAGGCATTTATGGTCAGAAAAAGGTCGGCCACACCGGAACGCTTGATCCGATGGCTGAGGGCGTGCTGATTGTTGTTCTTGGCCAGGCGACGAAGCTTTCTGATCTGATACTGACCAGCAGGAAGCAGTATATAGCAACTATGAAGCTCGGGGTCAGCACTGAAACAGATGATACGACCGGAGAGAAGCAGAAGCTTTGTGATGGTGATAAGCTACGCGCTCTAGTGAACGATGAGAAGGAGCTTAGAAGTAAGCTTGAAAGCTTGTTTAAAGAGTTCCTCGGAAAGTCGATGCAGGTGCCGCCGCTTTATAGTGCGATCAAGATAAACGGAAAGAAGCTTTATGAATATGCCCGAGAGGGGATAGAGATAAAGCCGGATGCAAGGCAAATTGAGATATATAGCCTTGAGCTGATGGATGTTGAAATCAGTATGGCTGATAGCACGAGTGCGGATAACGTGAATTCCGATAACGTGAGTGCGATGGATTGTTATGTGCGCTTTAAGGTCGATTGCTCGAAGGGGACTTATATAAGAGCTCTCATCAGAGATATGGGCGAGAAGCTTGGTGTAGGTGCTGCAATGTCAGCCCTTGTGCGTGACGAGATAAATGGCATCTATGCAAAGGACGGACTTAGAATAGAAGAGCTGCAGAAGCTTAAGGAAGAAGGAAGACTTGGAGAAACAGTTCTTCCGATAGATAAGCTGCTTTCTGACTATCCTTCTGTAAGGGTAAAGAAAAGCGGTGAGAAGCTTTTGGCTAATGGAAACAGACTGAGGAGAGAGGATATAGATGTACTCCGAGATGATGAGATATCAGGCGATGATGAGATATCAGTAGATTTCTTCAGAGTATATCTGGGTGATGAGCTAAAAGCACTTTATACATATGACAAACAAAAAAGAGACTATAAGGTTTTTAAAATGCTATGACAGAGTCAGCAATAACAATAGGAAAATTTGACGGGATTCATAAGGGACATCAGCTGCTTATAGAGGATGTCGTGAGAGCTGCCAAGGAAAACGGATACAGAAGCATCTGTTACATGCTTGACTTCGGTGACAGCGCTCTGATGACGAGAGAAGAGGATGAGGAGATACTGAAGAGCCTTGGAATAGATGAGATAATCCGTCCTGAATTCAGCCCTGAATTTGCTTCGATGAGTCATAATGAATTCGTGCAGAGGATTCTTGTTGATGATCTAAACGTCCGCTACGTTGCAGTCGGAACCGACTTTAGATACGGTAAGGACAGGCAGGGAGATGTAAATACACTGAGCATATCAGGTGATACATTTGGCTTTGATGTAAACATCATCGACAAGCTGAAGATAGAGGATGAGATAGTAAGCTCAACCCGAATCAGAAAATGTCTTGAGGACGGTAAAGTATCAGAGGCGTCCGAACTGATGGGTCACCCATACAAAATAACCGGTGAGGTTGCAGGTGGAAAAAAGCTCGGAAGAACACTTGGATATCCTACTATTAATGTGGACTACGACGTGCGAAAGAAGCTTCCGAAATACGGAGTTTACGCAAGCCGAGTTCTGATACATGCTTCAGGTGACGTTGAGTGCTCTGACACTTGTGAATTTCGTGGTATTACAAACATAGGAATTCGCCCGTCAGTCGACGATGGAGACAAGGTAACGATAGAAACCTTCATCTATGACTTCGATGAAGACATATACGGAAGATACGTCGAGGTGATTCCGGAATTCTACATCCGCGGAGAAAAAACATTTGATAGTCTTGATGCACTGACTGAACAGATAACAAAGGACATAAAAAAAGCAAAGTCAGAAGCTTAAGATAAAGCACCAGTAGCTCAGTGGATAGAGCAATGGCCTCCGGAGCCATGTGCGTGGGTTCGATTCCCGTCTGGTGCAATAAACTACCGACTTCGATGCACAGGGAATCGAACAGCGAGCCCGAGATGCGTAGCATCGAGAGAACGACCCGGTCGTGGGTCTGTCGAAGACAGATACGTTCCACGTAGTGGAACCAAGACTTGCTTGTCAAGTCTTGCAAGCTTGCGTAGCAAGATTGGTACAAAGGCGGCTGTGCCGCCGGTGGGATTCCCGTCTGGTGCAATGGTTTTCCCTTCAAATACTACATTTGATTTGGGTTGATTTTAAAAATAGAATGTGTATAATGTATAGAAGTATTGTGAGTTAATAGTGTTAATATATGAGGTGAATAATGGCACGTAATAGAAAAAAAGAAGTAAAAGTAAAGAAGACGCTGCTGACGATCTGGTTTCTTTTCCTGATTGCAGTTGCAACGCTTGGCTTTTTCCTTTATACGAAAAGAAAAGCTATAAAAGAAGATTTTCAGTTTTCGACAAGATTTTCATATCAGACAAATGCAAATCAGGATATAAATGCTCTGATCATCACATACCTCAATGCTTACGCATCTTGTGATCAGAACCTCCTGAAGGAGTGCGTAACTGATCCAACGCAGTTTGATGATATGACCAACGTACAGAGTCAGTCGAAGATAATTACTGCATATACGAACATCAATTGCTATACAGTTAATGGTTTTGATGATAATGCTACAATAGTTTATCCGGTTACAAACATTTCGATAATAGATGTTGCGGCTACCCCGCTTGATATTCCGGGACCGTTCTATGTAGTAAATCAGAATGGACAGTATCTGATTGAGAATACTGAACTCAGTGAAGATGTTAAGGCTTATATGAGTAAGGTTGACAAGACTGATGATATCCAGGATCTTTACAAAATGGTAAAGGATGACGAGGATAAATGTGCCGAAGAAGATCCGGCATTTAAGGACTTTTTGAATAGACTCAAATAATCTATGGCCCAAGGGGATGCATCTCCTTGGGCTTTCAGATGAATGATAAATATGATAAAACACTAAATGAGAGGATATAGATATGCTTCAAACAGATAATGAACTTGATGATTTCAAAGATCAGATGATAGAGGTTTCAGAGGAAGACCTGATTAAACTTTCCGGAAACGGAGATGGAGACGGCGACGGAAACGGTGATGGCGACGGTGACGGAAGTGGCGATGGAGATGGCGACGGAAGCAAGGCTGCCGGAGATAAAGAGTCTATTGAGAATAAGAAGGCTGAAAAGAAGTCTTTTGAGAATAAGAAGGCTGAGAAGAAGAGTGCTGTAGGAACTGTAGTTGCAGCCCTGATTGCACTTGTTGTAATCGGCGGACTGATAGCTATATTTATCTTCACAGGTGCAAAGAATGAGCTTGTTGGTAAATGGGAATATTCGCTTGAGGATTCAAATGTGAGAATGGTATTCGAATTTACCGAGGATGGACAGATCGAGGCCAGATCTTACATGAATAACCTTCTGAACTTCTACGACAAGGGAACATACACAGCGAAGAGTGGTTTTCTTAAGTGTAACTGGCAAGGTCAGGGAGAGGTTCCTGAGGTTGAGTATAAAGTTGAAGGAGACACTCTTACATTTGTGGCCAAAGGTCAGGAGTTTAAGAGAATAAAAGAAGATTCCGGAAATAAGAACGCATCATCCGGTGATGCTGAGTAGGAGGTTACGATATGCCATTTATTGATTCAAAAATCAGTGTAAAAGTCAGCGATGAGAAGAAGGAGATAATCAAGGCAAAGCTCGGTGAGGCTGCAGCTATTATCGGAAAGTCTGAGAGATTTGTTATGATCGGCTTCGACGATGATTACACACTTTATTTCGGTGGAAAGAAGATGGAGAAGGCTGTGTATGTATCAGTTGATATCTTTGCGGGCTCCAATTCACCTTCATCAAGCGCTATGACAGCGAAAATATGCGAGATATATGAAGAAGAGCTTGGCATCCCGGCGTCAAACATTTATGTGGAATACAGAGCCACAACCGACTGGGGTTGGAATGGGGCGAATTTCTAAATAATAGTGTCAAGTTTTGACACCACACATAAAACCTCTTTTGATAAAATGTCAGAAGAGGTTTTTTGTGAAGGAGACCTCTACTTGGATTTTGGGAGGAAATGTAAAAATGAAAACAACAGACGATCTCATGGATGAGCTAAGTATGGATGTATCCGATGAGAGGGCTCTTGACAAGTATCTGGAAAAGGTATCAGGCTACGGTGATGTTTCGAAGGATACATTTGCTGACTATTATGGAAGGCTACTTAAGAGGCGGGGGCTTTCCAGCGGAGATATTGAAAAACAGACAGGTCTTGAGCATTCGTTTTGTAACAAGATGATAAATGGAAAAACCGGAGTCTCACGAAACAACATGCTTGCGCTATCCATCGCTGCAGGCCTTTCGCTTGAAGAGGTAGAAGAGTGCCTGATGCTGACCAACAACGGTGCGCTCTACGCGAAGGATTCAAGAGATTCCGTAATCATATATAGTATAAACAGAGGCTTGTCACTGTCAGAAACCAACGACCTTCTTTTTTCGAAAGAAATGGAACTTCTGGGACAGGGATACAAGAAATAAGACATTTTCTCCGTGCATGCAGCAGTGTTAAAAATACCCATAATGTGTTAGTTTTTGACACCTATAAAAAAACCTTTACTGATAAAATACCAGTAGAGGTTTTTTGTTTGGGAGGTGACAAGAATGAAGACTTGGAGAATAGTTTCAGGTGTTTTATCGCTTGTATTTTTTGGATTTGTAGCATTTCAATCTTGTGCGGCTGGAGTAGTAGATGAGTATACTCATTCAGGCGGAGTTTCAGGTGGAGCAGGACTTATAGTTTCGATTGTTATGCTTGTAGGAGGTATTGTTTCGATTTCTACAAGAGAAGGAGTTAAAGAAGGAAAAGGAAATACATTTCTATTTTTAACTTATGGACTTGCAGCTATTGTTGGATACGGAAATATTGGTTATTTCAAGGATCTGAAGATTTGGTCAACATGGTGCCTTGCAAACTCGCTGGTTGCTTTATTTGATGATATCTGGTTATACGCAAATCGCAAAAACGGGAACGTTCAATATGTTCAGCAGCAGAACCCGCAGATGAATACGCAGATGAACCCACAGATGAATCCGCAGATGAATCCACAGTTTAATCCGCAACAAAATCCGCAGATGCCTGTAAATCAGGTTCAGCCTAATGATAAATCCGGCTTTACTGAACAAGCTAATAATATAGAAATGCTTAAGAAGTATAAAGAGCTTTTGGATATAGGAGCTATAACTCAGGAGGAGTTTGATAAGAAAAAACAGGAGTTATTGTGATAATTCTTTTTAGCAAGGATTATACATTACTAAAAGGGGGCTTTTTCTATGGCTAATATTATTTGCAAAAAATGTGGGAAGGAAATTGATGGTGAGTTCAAACTATGTCCGTTTTGTGGCGAGACAATATTACATGATGATGTAAAAGAAGAAAATACAGTCGATACTGAACCAGATGATGTGAAAGAAAGTGAATCAATACAAGAACAAACATCAGAAGATGAAAAAAATACTGAAAAAGCTGGAACAAAAAAAGGGAAAAAGAAGCTGATTGTTATTTCGACAATAGTAATAGCTGTGATTCTTGTTGCTTTAGCTTCCGTTATTATATATAAAAAAGTTTTAAAGCCGGCAAGTAAATATAAAGCAGCACAAACTCTTATAGATGAAAAGAAGTATAAAGATGCTATAAAGATTTATTCTGAGCTTGGTTCGTATAAGGATTCAGAAAAAAAGATAAGTGAATGTGAGATTCAGCTTGGTAAAGAATATTATGTAAGGCTGGATTATAAGAAGGCCGTAGAATTATTTGTTAAACATTATGATGATCCTGAAGCGAAAAAATATGTATATAAATGCTTATTAGATATTATAGGGAAGGATTATTATTCTGATTATATTGATGCGGCACAAGATTATGATGATTTTATAAAACTAGAGCTTGGTTCTATGATAGACTTTGTAGAGGAATCAAAACTAGGTTTACACAAAAATGAAAAATGGCAATCAAATTATAGCGACTATCGTGCTGATTTGTTGGAGAATGATGAAAAACTAAAAAATAAACGTGACTGGCTTGGAAGGGTGTTTGATACGTCAATAATAAAAGAATGTAATGATCAGACTTTATCTGATGCATATGATGCATTTGTTGATTTTCATAAGGAGGCGAGTGATTTTATAACAAGCGCTGATTAATATATTGATGATTTTAGGGAAGCTAATTATGAAAACATAAATGCAGATGCCAAGTCCGTAAATAGTAAAGGTCAAAAGTATCTTGAAGCGATAGATAAGGCAAGCGAAATATCCGGAGATAATTATGATTTTAGTTCGTATACTGATTTAAATGTATATTATGATTTTAAGGATGAAGAAGATGAGTTTGTAACAGAAGTCTTCGGTTCTGAAGATAATAAGAAAAAATGGGCTGAAGATAAGGATTCAAAGGACGGTTCAAAAGAAGGTTCAACTGAAACTACAGATGAAGCTTCAGGTAAATCAAACGATAGTAAAGAAGAATCTTACTATGAGAATGATACATTTGAAGTAACTTATAAAACTCTTTACAATAATATCCTGAATGATTCTACTATCATCCATAAAGTATATGCTTCCAAAACAAAGGACGTTGAAGCAACAGTAATTGCATATGATCTTAATGGTAATGTTATTGGAAAGGCTACTGATGAGATAGAACTGGTAGAGGGACAGTATAACTACTTCCGTTATCATTTTAGTACTGATGTATCCAACGCGACCTTTGAGGTAAAAGTTCAGATTAAAGAACCTTCTTATCTAAGAGGAGAAGAGGATGCTGCTGAACTTGTTACATCTAGCGATGATGGCTTTCATTTATTCCTTACATTTAAACAGGTCAAACCTACCTTTGGCGAATTTGCAAAGTTTAAGATACTATACATCAAAGATGGACAGGTTATAGGAGATGCTGATGGATACTATAGCGTGTATGCAGAGAATCTTGCGGGGCAGGATACAACGGATGTTGCAAAGTTGTTAATGGATGTCGATTCGTATGATCATATAGAATACTTCTTCGAACCTTGATATTTTGAATTCAGATGCTGTTTTATTCATAATTCTTACCACTTTTCTTATATAATAATCTTTGAGATAATATTAATCGTAATATAATAGGATATCAAGAAAAAGAATGAGATTCTATTTATAGTAAATCGGTAAAATCGCAGGTGCTATTTTGTATTTACTTAAAATGTGCAAGGCATTATAATAATTATTGAGATGGAAAGATCAGATTTGTTGGGAGGATTATCGATGTCAGATAGTGTTATGACAATTAATGATATAATATGTGTTGTTAAACCATTGGCTGATAAGTACAACATAAAAGAAGTGTATCTTTTTGGTTCTTATGCAAGGAATGAAGCGTGTTCAGAAAGCGATGTGGATTTATTAGTATATGGTGGTGATGATTTTAAATTGACAATGATTTTTTCGTTCGCTGAAGAATTAAGAATCTTATTAGATAAAAATGTTGATGTGTTTGAAATCCATGAAGTTAATGAACAAAGTGATTTTTATAAAACAATAATGAAGGAAAAGGTGCTTGTTGCATGAAATATACAGATGAACAAAGAATACAGAAAATATATGATTATGCTTCAAAATTAGACAAGTATTTAAAAGACAACAATATAAAAAAAGAGGATTTACTTTGTGATTATTCTTTACAATGGTTAGTTACAACTCCGCTTTATAATATAGGCGAACATGTATATAATTTGTCAGAGGATTTTAAGAAACAACATAATGATGTGGAATGGAATATGATTGCTGGACTTCGACATAGACTTGTTCATGACTATGACGGTACAAATTGGAATATCATTGCTGATGTAGTTTTTGAGGAACTACCGCAATTACTTGAAAAAGTTAGTGGTCTGTTATAGGCAAGATGCTCAAGGTAAAGGATATGTTTTCGAAAAGGTACAAGGTATCAAATCACTAAATGGTACCTGGTACCTTTTTTTCGTTTATTTGCTATGAATTCGTTGAGGTGATTTGCATAGTTACTGTTACCTTGTATTATGCCATTGACTTTACAATACTAATAATGATAATATTACGCTACATAAATATTTGACGAGCAGGAAAGGCACCCTGCGCTCCTATATAGGAACCTGATATGATGGATACGCCGCCCATCCAAATATTTTATGTATTATGTATATAATAGCGATTCTCGATTTGAGAGTCGCTATTTTTAGTTTAATCGAATAGATAAGAATTACAAAGAGAAAGGTACTATGTATTTTATTAAGAAAAGGTACTGTGTATTTTATTAAGAAAAGGTACTTTGTACCTAAATACGAAATAAGAGCATTTACTAATAAAATGGCCGATATGCTCATTATATTAGTAGGTTACTTGAATTATGTAAACTAAACTGGGGTATGATGAAGACGAATAATTAATAAAATCAGCTTGTTTTAAGAAATATTAGTAAGTTACCTTGGAATAAGGGGCGAAAATACTAATAAATAGCAAGAAACTTCTGAAATATTAGTAAATCATCAAAAGTAGTGCCAGTTGCCCTGCCCATACATCCCAAGATATCAGGTGCCAAACCTCCAAGGTATAAGGTGCCTATTTACTTAAGATGTGCCAGGCTTTATAATATCAATTGTTATTTTAATTGAAGGGACATATTTTCAGTGAATGTTAAGGAGTATATAAATTCGAATTATAAGCTGGTGAAGAGTCTTAAGCGTGATGGCTCGGTGATGATTGCCAGGTGTACGATTGATGATGCGCTTTATGTTGTGAAGAATAAGAAGGCGTATGATAGTGAGATATATAAGAGGCTGAAGGAGGCTGACATAGACGGAATTCCGAAGGTTTATGAGGTGCTTGAGGAAAAGGGAGGTCTCTGGGTTATTGAGGAGTTTGTGCAGGGACGCACACTGGAGGAGTTCTTCGGAGATGAGTATCTTGCGGATGTCACGGGAGAGTCTAGCAAGGTTGATGTCACGGGTGATTCGGGCAAGGCGGCTGATGATAAGGCATCGAATAGCACGGCTACAGATGGCGAGGGCGATGCGGGCGCAGCACCTACAGGTGGCGAGGCTCCTGGCGGCGCAGCTGCAGATGGCGAGCTGCCGGACAATGTCCTTGAGGTGAGCTTTGATTCGACGGGCATTAATGGAATCAAGACTGAGAATGATGCGGCGGAGTGGATGCTCACAAATGTTATAATCAGTGTTTCGATGACTCTTAATAAGCTGCACACGCTGAACCCGCCGATTATTCATAGGGATATCAAGCCTGAAAATATAATCATTACTGATCTTGCTGAGATCAAGCTGCTCGATTTTAATATATCGAGGGGCTTTACCGGTAAGGCTGATAAGGATACGGTTGCGATGGGCACGAAGGGCTTTGCTCCGCCTGAGCAGTACGGCTTCAAGGAGAGCGATGCGAGGTCTGATATTTACAGCCTTGGTGCGACGATCAAGTATCTGATGGAGAAGACTCATTGTAAGTCGGAGATGCTTTCTGAATTTATAAAGATGGCTATGTCCTTTGATCCAAAGGATAGATTCCAAAATGTAATAGAAGTGATTTACTTTATCAAGCATTATGATGACGATGAGACAGAAGCTCTGCTTAGTCAGGCCGGAAATGCAGGGCTTGCCGGAAATGGTAATGGTGCATATTCTGCAGCCGGTAAGAACGGTGCGTCGGATTCGGCGATGGATGAGTCGGACAAGGAGAAGCTTAGGCTTGAAATCGAGAATAAGAGACTTGAGCTTGAGCAGACGAAGGCTAATAACAGGATTTATGCTTATGCGCTTGCTGTTGGAGCGATTCTTCTTATTATCTTAATTATAGCTTTATCACTGTAGAATAAGTATAGAAGAGTAAAAAATGAGGCATACCAGACCGGTATGCCTTAATTGTTGTGCGCCTAGCGGCGCACGTTTCTAACGGGTTAAAGTCCCGAATCCGCCCGGTAGTGGGAAGGATATAGCCGAAGGCAAGGGTGTCCATCGTGAGAT
>CACYJP010000109.1 GCA_902774725.1 uncultured Lachnospiraceae bacterium | reverse complement strand
AAGGAAGGTTGGCAGAGTGACCGAATGCGCTGGACTCGAAATCCGGTATACCCCTTTCGGGTATCGGGGGTTTGAATCCCTCACCTTCCGCAAAAAGAGCAACCTTAGGGCTGCTCTTTTTTATTTCACTATTTTCCTTGTCGTTCCGTCTGTCATGCGGATGATGTTGATGCCATGTTGTGGCTGTTTCAATCGTTTACCATCAAGGCTATAATATTGTGTGTCTTGAAAATTCCCTTTTTGAATGGAATGGATATCTGTCGTTCCAATGACCGCTTTTATGATCATAGTACCATTTGTCTGCATGGTGAAAGTGTAGGAAGCCCCGTCGACATGTTTTTGGGTGGTTCCATTGGATGTGACACTTGTGATATCCCAGCCAGTGACCTGTCTGCCGTCAGCAGATATTGCGTTCAGACGGACGGTGCGACCTCCGAAAAATTTCCCGTCAAAGACCCCCTCGCTTAAAGGTATGTCATTGACAGTAAACTGAATATTTCCGAGTTCCTCCATACCTTTGTTGATGGTAAGGGTGGTAGGAGTCCCTAAATGATAGTAGTCGGCTATCTGCTGATAGAAGATACCGGTACGTTGGCTAATCCATTTGCGGGTATTATTAATCTCCTCGTCAATGCTTCTAGGCCACCATTGATTATACTGATACAGTTTTCGATGAGAAGGGAATTCTGTCTTGATAAGGTCCCACATAGGATCCCATACGGCACGGATCCCATTCTCGTTGAGAAAGTCACCCATATAAACGGCGCAGCGGTCGATGAACATATTGAAATCGCTCTCAAGTTCCGCAAAAGTTCCTCCTTGTATCGGATAATACCATTGTGAAGAGTTTTCACGTTTAGATGAATACAAGTCCATCCATATTCCATTCATCGTTCTTGACTCATTGACAAAAACAGTTCTTTTACTGTCCTTGGTAGCCCATGGTACTGGCTTTCCGTCAGTATAGAGCGATACGTTCTCAAAGAGCAATTTTTCAATCTTGTCTATCTTGAACATGGTTGAATTCTCATCATGACCAAGCGCATTCACCAATGTCGTGTTGTTCATGACACTTGTCTTATTGAAGTTTATGGCCTCAATCTTTGCGATTTTCTTCGCATCTGGAATCGTCGGGAGGATGCCGCCAAGCCTGAAAGAACTAACACTCAGCAGGTCAAACATCCTTATGGCAATCCTTCCTATGAACGCATCCAAATTATTCAGCGTCTCGTCATCGCTTCCGTAAGGTGAAGTGTGTATAAAGAAATCATATGAAGATAACGGACAAGGAACCTCACAGTTAGGCACCTTCTTCTCGACACCCTTGTTGTTATCCTCAAGTACGGTGTTACTGTCTGAAACCAGTTTGAACACCTTATCCATACCATTAAACAGACCGTCTATGAGGTCAACTTCCTTGAAGCCTTTCCCGTCATTGAAACTGCCTACCCAGGCATCCTCATTCCTGGTGATGTTGTCGTCCCCTATAACCTTTCTAGTGATACGTGGGAATGGGGGTATGTACTTGTCGTTTTCATTCGTATCCTGTACGTTTCCGTCATCCCCAACGGTTATACCAAGAGTATCTGGAGTCCTTCTCTCCTCTATGATGTCATTGGCCAGACCGTACATCATGTCCATGAACGTCATTTATCTTTTTAAACTTATCAAGATCAAGTACCAGAAGTGATGATGTTTCCATATCAACATTACTTAAGAAGAATTCATATCCTCTTCTGTTAAAGAGACCTGTAAGCTTATCATGATTTGCTTCATAGTTAAGCTTGTTCTCATTTTCTTTTGTTGTATAGTACATAAGGTTATAATTCTTCGCAAGGAATCTAACCTCATACGCACCCTTGAGCGGAATCTCGTTTTCTTTTCTGATAAGCTCCACGCATCTTCTAAGAGGCTTAAATACAAGAACAGAAGTAAGAATCACTATTCCAAGCATTATTCCAATCAGGACAAATGTAAGTACATGCTCTATCAGAACCTGCTTTTCGAGCTGCTTTGATACCGTATCCTGCTTTTTATCGACCTCTATTTCAAGCTTTTCAAGGCAGTCCTGCATATCCTCATTGATTCTTTTCTTAGACTTAAGATATTCGTCATCAAAAAGATAAGATGCTGCGGCATATTTCATATCACCTTCAGAAAGCTTCTGGTCTTCCTCTGATAACTGAATAAGCTTAATTACCTCAGGATAATCATTTATATCATAACCATATCCCTCAACCGTAAGCCTTGCAGCATAATACTCTCTTTTCATAAGATGCTCGGACTCACCCATTGCATCGCTCAGCTCACGCACCGCATCTGAATCCTCATGCTTACTCTTCAGATCCGCAAGAGCCTTTTCTCTTCTCTTTGTCACATCAGCTTCTTCAAAATAATTATCCAGGTACTGCTTATCTCCTGTAACCGCGAAGCATCTGATCTGTTCTGTCAGATAATCGGATGCCAGCTGAAGCTCATAAGCATTCTTTCTCCAATCAAGAAGATTCTGAGTTATTTTATGTGTTTTCTGGTACAAACGATTTGTACTATTCATAGCGAAAAGCAAAACAACAGATATCATCACAGCTAGTATGAACATTATAAGGTTAAGTTTTCTAAGAGATATTCCTCTGTTATTTTGAAGTTCAACCTTCTCCATAAAGCATTACCCTTCCTATCGTTTAAATTAACATTCCTTATTATATCACCTTTCCAAATGAATTAACACACTTTTCAAGCATTCTTATCAACGATTCTGTGTATTGTCATTACCGTATTATTGCCGAGCGTAGATAGTCCTATTATATTACGTCCATGCGAAACCACCGGAGGTATAAATGAATAATAATCTACCTTAAATTCACCATACTGATCCGGAATATCCAGCCTTGTAAGATTGGTTATTGAAAGATCCTTTGTTTTCTTTCCATAGCCCAGCATTCCTGCAAGCTTAGCTGATGTCCTGCTGTTAAATGTTTTAGCATGTTCCATGTTTATCGCATCAACAAGTGTTGGTTCAAATGCCGCCATAAACGGAAGCAGGAAGCCTCTGGCTCCATCATCCTCAAGCTTTTTATTCATCAGACTCTGAACCTTAACAGCATTTTCTTTGAAGGATTTTTCATACTTATATGAATACTTTACAGAAATACCTGTAGCCTGATTTCCCATGCACCTGTTTTTATCCTCACGGGCATCAACTGCAAAGCCTATGTCAAGTCCCCTGCCAAACCTTCTAAGAAATGCTGTAGTAACATATGCTGTAAAGCCTATATCCCACTCCCTGCATCTATCAAGAATACGAGAAACCATCCCTGGCGAAAGAACATATTCACTTATGACTGATTCCTTTTTCTCCCAATACCTTTCATATGCCTGATCCAGATCAGTAAATGAAAAGACCTTTTTCTTTTCATCCTTGTTCCATTTTTTATTTAAACTCCTTGGAATAAGAGCTGCCGGTCCAACCCTGTCAAAAAGAGCCTTCCCGCTTACATCTCCGGCAGGTATGGTCTTCATTTTGATAAAGCCCTTTTCCTTATCAAAATCACTGCTCGTCGTCAAAGCAATCGTATCGCCTGAAAGATATCTCATAAATGTCTCGATAAAATAAGCCAAAGATTTTCCGTCGCCTCCCAGGTGATGCATCAGAAAAAGAATACTACAGCCCTCTGAAAACATTTTATGTACAAAGGCCTTAAGGAATTCTCCTTCTTCTATTTTAAATCTCTTTTTTTCTTCCCTATGTATGATATCCTGCCAAGAACCGCTCTCAAATACTATTTTATTGTTATTAATACCGCTCTCATTATCTGTATAATACGCAGCTCCATCTTCGTCCAGACACACTCTGCTCCTAAGTATCTCATGAGTACCTACAGCCTTTTCAAATGCATCTCGAAGCTTGTCCTCCGAAACCCTTCCGCTTATATGAATACGCATCGCAATCAGGATACTTACATCAAAAAGATCCTGTCTTTCTGTTTCTATATTTACCTTCATATATTTAGTCTTCCCCTTTTTTGACTTTTGACACTTATGTCATTATACCATAAACGAAAAATAAAGAGCATCCCTTACTAAGATGCTCTTTGTAATGATATCACCATATTTGTTTTTATATATGATAATGCTTATATATATCTCTTCGACTCTTCAAGTGCACTTATAACTCTTTCACACCACAGATCAAACTCTTCGTCCTCCACCTGACACTCAGGATGTGAAAGGACGTAGTCAAGTGCTATTCTTACTCCCTGATCAAATCTGACAGTAGTTCTCATATCCGGAACAACTCTCTTCAGCTTGCTGTTATCAAACACAACGGAAACTGATTTATCTCCTGTAAGGCTTCCTTCGAAATCAAAGCCGTACTTATCTCCAACAGCACTAAGATAATCGGATGAAACATGATAAGCATTAAGCTCAACACCAAGTGCATCGGCAATTGTCTGATATATCTGATTCCAGGTAAGCGTCTCATCTCCTGTTATCTGGAATGCCTCACCTATGGCATGTCTGTTACCCATAAGTCCTGTATAGCCTATAGCAAAATCCTTGTTAAATGTTACTGTCCAAAGCGAGGTTCCGTCTCCCTGAATGATAACCGGCTTACCTTCCATCATTCTTTTAATGACCTGATAAAAGCCCTTCTTACCATGTACGCCAAGTGGTACATTTCTCTCATCATAGGTATGGCTTGGTCTTACTATGGTAACAGGAAAGCCTTCCTCACGATACTTCTTCATAAGAAACTCTTCGCATTCTATCTTATTTCTGGAGTATTCCCAGTGTGGATTTGCAAGTGTAGTTCCTTCTGTTATCACATAATTCGCAGCAGGCTTATTATATGCAGATGCTGAACTGATATATATATACTGCTTTGTCTTTCCCTTAAAAAGTCTGTAGTCTCTCTCTACCTGGTCAACAGTAAAACCGATAAACTCACTAACTGTGTCAAACTCCATCCCTTCAAGAGCCTTTGCTGCAGCTGCCTCATCGGATATATCACAAATGATCTGATGAACGCCTTCAGGTACAACATCTGATCTGCTACCACGATTCAGAAGCCATACCTCCCATCCAAGCTCAGTTGCAAGTCTTTTAACTATAGCCGTACTGATTGTTCCTGTACCACCAATAAACAGTGCTTTCATTTATAATCTCCTTTCTATATGAAATAATAATACACTCTCATAACAAAAAACAGAAGATAATTATTGAATTTTGATCAATTTTGCTATGATGAGACATATTAACCTTATGACTCTCAGAAACATGAGTCTTGAGATTTTTAAAGCAACAGCCATCGCTGAGATCAGTGCATGGTTTGGTGCACTGGCTATCAATATGGTAGCATTCTGCAGGATACTTATTCCAAAGCTGAGAAAAAGCTATGCCTCAGCCAACAATACTACAATTAAACCAAAAGCAGCAATAATAAGAACCGGCTACAGATAAGCCGGTTCTTTTCCTATCATCAATCCATATCACTTCGTCTGAAAATTGCATATCCTATAATCACATAGACCGCAGCCATTAACAGTGACGTTGCAATAGTCATGATAACTAGTTCTCCTGAAAACGAGCTGTAGTCCATCAGCTTATTCATGTTAAATAAGCTGATATAGTAGTTGGATCTGTGCACAACAAAACCTTCAAGTACAAAAAGCAAATACCCTATTGCTGTCATAATATACGGAGACTTGATCAGTACACACAAAAAAGCCAAAAACGCCGTAAGTCTCAGATATGGAAAAAACAGAAGTAAATGTCTTATAACTGCTTCGGAAAGAACGATACTGTCCCCCCATCCAAAAGCTATTATTCCGGTAACCATGGGTACAAGGGATAAAACAGTAGAGAATACCGACGTTATCAAAATTCCGTAAAGTGTTCTTGAAAGATATACCTTTTTTCTTGAATGTCCTGAAAGCAATTCATAGTTAATAACCTTGTCCTTATAATCCGAGCAGCAGATATAACCTATAAACATAGCAACAATAAATAAAGGGAACAGAAAAGGTATAGTCTTATTTTTTGACAGCATACCACTTGTATATGTCATATTATCCGCATCAGTATTTATATTTAACAATGCAATAAGTGCCATCAACAAGACAAATACTATATACATCCGAATAAGGATTTTGGACTTACGAGTCTCATAATTAATCGATCTGATTATATTCATCATTTCTTTTCCTCCTAATCCCTGTCCGTTTTCTTAAAATAAATAAATCCAACGATTATATACACAAGACTGAGAGCAAGCGAAACTATAATAAGCTTTGTCATGCTATCGCCGGATACAGCTGTATCAAATATTGTTACAGACTTGCCTCCTATAACCACATTTCTGGTTTTTTCTGAGACGAAAAGATACATCAGATCATATTCGGCTCCCAAGTAATTAGTTTTTATACCAAACTCATCCAAAATACTTAGAATAAGTGACCAGAACATAATGATAGTATAGCCATAGCCCAGTCCTTTTCCCTTGCTTCTTGCGACCGTTGCAATCAGCATTGAAAAAGTACTTATTCTGATTATCGGAAAAAATGCCAGTGCGCTTCTTAAAACCACATCACGCATAGAAGTCTCATCTCCCCAGCCATTTATCAAAGAGAGGTATAAAAGCGGAATCACATTAAAAACCAGCACAAAAAGCACTCCCCAGCCAATTCCAACTATTATTCTAGAGAAAAACACTTTATTTCTACTGTGACCATTTATCAGTTCATAGTTAATAGTTTTATCGCCGGCATCACCACCTGCAGCTGTACAGGATAAAATCATTGAACATAATAAAAATATAAAAGCCACCTCTGCCATAGTCTGAGAACCATAATAAAAACTTGGCGTAAAATCGCTAAACTTCGTATTCTCAAATCTGCATATAAGCATAATGATAAACAAGGGAATTATCAGCATGGATGCTATCGTAATCCATGTACCTTTACTCCGTCTAAATGTATAGTTTTGTGATTTAATAATATTCAGCATAGTATTAACTCTCCTGTACCATTTTCATATAGTATTCCTCGAGACTTACTTCATTCATAGATAGACCAGTTGGAATTACACCACCTTCATAGAGAGCCTTTGATATGGATCTAAGATCATCAAGTCCGTCATATATCCTGAGGCTTCCATCTTCAAGAGCTTCAAGCTTCTGAATGCCACATACATTTGTAAGTATTGAGCTCGCCTTCTCGTTATTATCCGTATCAATATGGTAGTACTCACTGCAGGCGTCCTTCAGTTCCTCCGCGGAAAAGATACCTTTTATCTGTCCATGATTTATGAATATATAATCGCTGCAAAGCAGAGATAATTCGCTAAGTATATGAGATGAAATAACAATCGTTATCCCCTCTTCCTTATTGAGCCTTCTAAAAAGTTCTCTTATCTCAACTATTCCTTCAGGATCAAGACCATTTATCGGTTCATCAAGAACCATAAATTCAGGCTTTCCAAGCAGAGCATTGGCCAGTCCGAGTCTCTGTCTCATACCGAGCGAAAAGTTCTTTACTATCTTCTTTCCGGTATCCTGAAGATTTACTATTTCAAGCACTTCATCGATTCTTCTCTTATCCGGTATGCCCTTCTGAAGCCTCTGTTTTTCAAGATTTTCACGGGCAGTCATCTTCTCTTTTTCATATGGAGTCTCAATCATAAAGCTCATTCGGCTTCTCGCGTGATTAAGACCTTTATCGTCCGATGCACCATACATCGAAAGACTTCCCTTTGTAGGAAATACAAGACCTCCCATAATCTTCATTATTGTTGTCTTACCGGCTCCATTCGGCCCGATAAGACCTACGATGCTGCCCTTCTTTATCTGAAAGGATACATCATCCAGTGCCTTGTTTTTTCCATATTGCTTTGTAAGACCATTTACATCAACTATTATTTCTGACATCTCAAAATCCTCTCTTTTTGATGAAGTATGAAAAATATACATTTCTGTACTGATAATAAAAAAAAAAAAAAAAATAAAGAAATTCTTAAATAT
>CACYJP010000108.1 GCA_902774725.1 uncultured Lachnospiraceae bacterium | reverse complement strand
TATATCACCCGGTTTATAGCTTGGATTGATACCACCGGAAGCATTGGTAAGAAACAAGGTATCTATACCAAACTCATCAATCATATATTCTACAGGCTTTACAACCTCTTCTGCCGAGTAGCCCTCATACATATGAACACGCCCTTGCATGCAGACCACATCTTTATCTCCAATGGTTCCAATAACATATCTTCCGACATGCCCCTCCACGTGAGAAACCGGAAGTCCGGATACCTCATCATAACTGATGTACCTTGGATTTTCTATCATTTCGGCTATTTTATTAAGACCGGTTCCGAGTACAACCCCAATACTCACTATTTGTCCCCCATTTTAATTCAATAAAGTATTTCTCCGATACCAACTAAAGCTAATAGACTATAACAGGCATTCCCTCTTCTATAACACCATAAAGCTCCTGAGCTTTTGTAAATGGCATATTTACACAGCCGTGAGATCCGCCTCCGACATATATCTGTCCACCAAAGGAACCTCTCCAGGTTGCATCATGGAAACCTACCCCACCATTAAACGGCATCCAGTATGTAACCTTTGTTTCATAATCCTCTCCCCTTAAAACTGATGGAGACTGCTTATAATCTACTGAATAAATACCGGTAGGTGTAGATCTGTGAAGATTTACATTTCCCGTAACAACATCAGTCTCAAGAATGACCTTCTTGTTCTTTATGAGATACATATGCTGATTTTCTATATCTACCTCAGCATAAAAGCTTCCGATATCATCCTTATCATCTTCATCATAGGTATAACCCGAAACCGCAAACTCAGGAGTACGAGAAACATTTTGATAATGAATAATGTCATTATAAAGCGCTTCCGTTTCTTTCTCACAGTCTATCTGCCAACCGTAGTCACCCTTATTGATTTTGATATTTTTGCCGCTGTGCGTCTTAAAGGTTCTTGGTCTGTTATATGTATCATGAAGTCTCGAGAAGCTTTCAACAACAGCTCCAACCTTTTGCTTACTCACAGTACAGTTGTAATTATCAGCTATTCTGATTGTTGAAAACAGCTGTTCGGAAGTAATAGGAATATCAACATCACCATATTGATATATAATATTCAGCGATACTATTTTATCGCAAGTTTTTATACATCTCTGAACTCTGTCTGACTCTATCTGATACTCTGATTCAGCGTAAAAGCCCTCCTCTTCAACATCTATTGAATTACCACCACTTTTAATAAGCTCCGCTATTTTATCCTTTAATGCCGGCACTCTTTCTATTTTGGTTCCGTAATTCTCAATAACAGCTTCAACCTTATTATCGTCATTTACTATTATTTTAGGATTTTCAGGTTCAACCATCTGAGACTCATCCAGCTCGCTTAATCTGTCAAGCTCTGAGGAAAGCAGCTTATAATCGATAGTGATACATCTGTCTATTTTATAGCCCTCATTCCAGAAGGTTTCAAACCATAAAAACGGATTCTGTTCACGCTTTATCTGATCTAGATAAGACTTATAGTCAATTTTATATCCTATTTTCTCTCCGGAAATAACCTCTGTTTTATCTCTGAATTTTATCTCAAATTTAAAATCAGCAGGATTCTCGTACATCTCATTAGCTACATATGTAGAACTCTTAAACCCATAATCCTTACCATTAATAACAGTTCCCGGATAGTAAGCATCAATTGATGTAATCACAAAAGCAAAATAGACAAGAGCAATTATGCTTAAAACACTTATTATGCTGTACCTTACAATTTTATTGGACCACATTTTGTTTTCCTTTTTCCCAACGATTATATATCATTTAAAATCAATTCTTACTATTTCAGGTTTGTTATTAATTCTGATTTTTATTGAATGCTGAGCTATACCATTCGTGACGATCATAGTTGTATTGTTTTTTTCATACAAACCATAATCATACTTAGGGAACGGCCTGAGTCTCGGAGATATAACTCCTCCGACTAACGGCAGTCTGACCATACCACCATGAAAATGACCTGCCAAAACAAGATCAGCTCCCCACTCACTATATCCATCGATCAGATCAGGTGTATGGCCTAAAAGAATCGAAAAGCATGAATCATCCTTTTTACCAATAGTCTTTTCTATGGTACTTGCTTTTAGCTTTGGAAATACGATTCTCTTATAATACTTCAAAGGGATATCTATTCCATAAAGCTTCAAGCCCTCAAACGGAACTGCAGATCTGTTAACAAGAAAATGTACTCTGTCGTCTAAAGCCTCAAGATACTTCTCATAACAGTCTCCATTATCAAATATGTTACAGGCAACCTTTCTTTCATGATTACCATAGGAATAATAAACAGGAAAAAGACTTGCTATACGATTAATAAGATCAACAGAATACTTAGTATCCTCAAACTTATCCTTGCCGTTAATCATATCTCCGCCCAGCAAAACAGCGTCAGGTCTGTTTTTCTTTATCAGTCTGACGAGCAAATCATTATATTTTCCTTCTTTGGCATCATGAAAGTCCGATAAGAAAATGAGTCTTTTACCAGACAGCTTCTCACCGGCGTCAATGATATACCTTGTAACATTTATTTTGCTCATTTAGGTAGTTACCTCTATACCCGCTTCTTCCTCAGCCTGTCTACGGAAGTCCTCTATTTTGTCCTGAGATATATCAGGAAGCTCATCCATAGACGATATACCAAAGCTTCTGAGAAAATCATCCGTTGTACCGAAAAGTATCGGATGTCCCGGTGCATCAAGACGACCTACTTCACAGATAAGGTTGTAATCAACCAGCTTGTTAACCGCATGGCTGCAGGATACACCTCTTATTTTTTCTATCTCAGCTCTGGTAACAGGCTGTTTATACGCAACAATAGAAAGTGTTTCGAGAAGTACATCGGTAAGTACATGCTTCTTCGGCATATTAACGATTTTTCCAAGTATGTCAAAATATTCATTCTTAGTACATAGCTGATATTTGCCATTTAGCTCAATCAGCTTTATACCTCTGTCTTCGTTTTCATACTCTTCCATCAGTTCCTGAACTGCAGCTTTAAACTCTTTTTTAGGAAACTCCTTTTCCTCTGTTCCAAGCGCACTTAGGAGCTTGTTTTCATCAACCGCACTACCGATTGCAAAAAGAATCGCTTCAATTGAAGCTTTTAGATTGATATCACTCATAATTATATGTCCTTATGTAATAAGCATTATTCTAATGAATCGATCATTATTTCACCAAACATTTCATCCTGTCTGATCGTCAGGACTCCCGACTTCATAAGTTCCAGGATTGCAAGGAAAGATACTATCAGATTCATCTTACCTCTTTTACTTCCCAAAAGAGTTTTGAAATTAATACTTCTAAGACCCTTGATTTCATTTCTTATTTCAAGCATCTTATCTTCAAGCTTTATTTCATCTCTGGTAATAGTACCGAATTTACTTCTGACGGGATCCACTCTGTCAATCTCTCTCTTCAGAAGCGTCTTGAATATCTCATTTAACTTATTCATCGTAAGATCCCCGATCAACTCGGCAGGATCCACCTCTTCCTTGACATTCTTAACTTCCTTCGGAATAGACTCTCCTTTAAAATAAGCTCCGCTTGCATCAAGAGACATATCCTTAAGCTCAGCAGATGCGTACTTATACATCTTATACTCAAGGAGGCTCTTAACAAGCTCTGCTCTAGGGTCATCCTCTTCTTCCTCTTCGGTTTCCTCCTTAGGAAGAAGCATTTTTGACTTAATAGATATAAGAGTCGCAGCCATGACAAGGAACTCACTCATTATATCCATATTCTGTTCTTCCATAGAATCCAGATAATCCAGATACTGTTTAGTTATTTCAACTATAGGAATATCAAATATATTAAATTTGTTTTTCTCAATCAGATGAAGAAGGAGGTCAAGAGGGCCTTCAAAAACATCAAGTTTAACGTCTATTTTATCCATCAGTCATTAATCGTTCCAACTAAGTGAAGACGACTCCTTCTTTTTATCTCTTGTAAGAAGCTCATGCAAAGCTTCCTTTGCAGGAAGATCTTCGAAAAGAATCTTATTAACCTCTTCAACAATAGGCATCTCAACCTCGTAAAGTGTTGCGAGCTTAAGCGCAGCCTTGGCAGAATAAACTCCTTCAACTATCATCTTTACTTCGTCCATAGCCTCCTGATAGGTATATCCCTGTCCCATAAGGAAACCGGCTTTTCTGTTTCTACTATGAACAGATGCACAGGTTACGATAAGGTCACCTGTTCCGGAAAGACCGGAAAATGTTTCAGGCTTTCCACCCATTGCAACACCAAGAGAAGTAAGCTCATATATACCTCTCGTTATAAGTGCAGCCTTGGTATTATCTCCACAGCCAAGTCCATCCGCGATACCTGCAGCCAGAGCAATTACATTTTTAACAGCTCCGCCAAGCTCGATACCGATGATATCAGGGCTGATATAAACTCTAAAGAAGTTATTCATAAAGATATCCTGAACAGTCTCAGCAAGCTCCTTAGTCTCAGCGCCAACTACAACAGTTGTCGGAAGCTCTTTTCCGACCTCCTCGGCATGGCTTGGACCTGAAAGCACAGCAACCTTTGCCTGAGGTATCTCTTCCTTGATAACCTGAGAAAGTCTCTTCAGTGTATCCTCTTCAATTCCCTTTGCAACATTTACGATTATTCTTTCATCCTTTATATACTCAGCTGCCTTCTCAGCTGTGCTTCTTACAAATGGTGAAGGAACCGCCATAACAACAAGCTCCGCATCTGAAAGTGCAGCCTCCATATCTGTAGTAAACTCTACAGTTCCGGGCAGCATAACACCCGGAAGCTTTGTTTTATGCTGAGAATATTCCTTCAGCATTGATATTTCTTCCGGATCAATTGACCAAACTATTACACTATGTTCATTTAACGACAGCAGCTTTGTGAGAGCTATTCCCCAGCTGCCGGCTCCTAATACACAAATTCTCATTTATACGCCCTCCTGTTTTTTCATATGAAACTTATTTTCTGTATGATTTAACAGTCTGATAATATTCTGCTTATGCTTAAAGATTGCAAGTATCGCAAGCAGACAAACAATAACAGAACTCTCAATAAATGCATTTTTAGATGACGGAACATCAAGATTGAAGCATGTATATCCCATAAATGTCTGAATTATATAGCATCCGGCAATTCCTATCATAAGGACGATAGATCCGACAGACATATACTTGGAAACAAATATAGTTCCGACAAAAACAACAAGTAAAATTACTATAAATATAGGATGGAGAAGACTTGCAGCAAAGCCACCGATAGTAGCTATACCCTTTCCACCTTTAAACTTCAGATAAACCGGGAAGATATGTCCAAGAACTGCACCAAATCCAACATAAGCCATAAGCAGATAATATGAATCCGGATAAGTATCCCTGAATATAAATCTTGTTACCATACAAGGAACGAAGGATTTACAGAAATCACCGATAAATGTAATAAGTCCCGCTTTAAAACCAAGAACTCTAAGCGCATTTGTGGTTCCGGAATTACCGCTTCCATGCTCTCTGATATCTATTCCAACAAGCTTGCTATATATAATTCCGGTCTCAATCAAACCAAATAAGTAACCTACAACAAGACATCCAATTCTTAGGAATATACTCATCTTCCTTCTTTCCTTTCTCTGAGAATGATTTTAATTGGTGTACCCTTAAATAAAAACGCTTCACGGAGTTTATTTTCTATATATCTTATATATGAAAAATGTGCCAGCTCCTTGCTGTTAATAAATATAACAAAAGTCGGCGGTTTAACAGAAACCTGAGTGATGTAATAAAGTCTGAGTCTTTTACCCTTATCACTTGGCGGCTCAGTCTCAGCAACCGCTTCTGTAAGTATTTCATTTAAAACACCGGTCTGTATTCTGAGACATGCATACTGTTCAACAAGATCAATAGTATCATACAGCTTAACAAGTCTTTGTCCTGTAAGTGCAGAAACAAAAAGCATTTCAGCATAAGGCATATACGCAAGCTTCTGTCTGATTTCTTTTTTCACTCTGTTCATAGTATTGGTATCCTTTTCAACCAGATCCCACTTATTAACTACTATGATCATTCCTTTGCCACGCTCATGAGCTATTCCAGCAATTTTAGTATCCTGCTCTGTGATACCCTCTTCAGCACTTATAACAAGAACCGCTATATCACATCTCTCGACCGCAGCAACAGTTCTGATAATACTATATCTCTCTATCTCATCCTTTATTTTGGACTTTCTTCTGAGACCGGCTGTATCGATAAATACATATTCCCTGCCGTTTCGCTTGATTCTGGTATCTATTGCATCTCTGGTTGTACCTGCTATATCAGAGACAATGAGCCTGTCTGAACCGATAAGCCTATTTATTATAGAAGACTTTCCGGTATTAGGCTTTCCTATTACGGCAATCCTTGGAGTATCATCCTCTTCAGCCTCATCCTCAGTATCGCCGAACTCTTCGACTACCTTTTCAAGCATATCGCCAAGTCCAAGCTTACTGGATGCAGATACAGGATATGGATCACCGATACCCAGATTGTAGAATTCATATATATATGGCTCGTACTTTTCGTAATTATCAACCTTATTAACGCAAAGAAGCACAGGCTTTTTAGACCTGCGTAGCATATCTGCAACCTGCATATCCGTTGCCGTCACACCTGACTTAACGTCTGTGACAAATATAATTACATCTGAAGTTTCAATGGCTATCTCAGCCTGTTCTCTCATTGATTTCTTGATTATATCCTCAGTATCGGTTTCGATACCTCCGGTATCAATGATAGTAAACTTATGATTAAGCCACTCAACATCAGCATAAATCCTGTCTCTTGTAACACCCGGAGTATCCTGGACAATTGCCACTCTCTCTCCTGCAAGTGTATTGAACAGTGTGGACTTTCCAACATTTGGTCGTCCGACAATAGCGACCATTTTCTTAGACATTTTTTCACCACTTTCAAATTAGCATAACAGAAATAATTATAAAGTAACATAAGTTATATGTAAAGAATCAAAAAGCATTCTTAATGTGCGTGATTTTATCTCCCATTATCCCAATAGCATCATATCTTATATTTGTTTTTTCAGGATTATAGCCCTTTGATTTCATATAAAACAAAGAAGCAAGTCGTATCCTTTGCTGTTTCTTATAATTTACAGCCTCCAAAGGATTTCCGTAGGAATCATCTTTTCTGTATTTTACTTCAACAAATACAAGCGAGGTTGCATCCTGGCAAACGATATCTATCTCAGCATAACGTGTCTGATAATTCATTTCAAGAATCACAAAACCTTTATCACGAAGAAAATCTGCAGCTGCTATTTCGTATTCTTTTCCTACTTTTCTTTTATTTACCTTATCAGACAAACTCAAACCTCAACAAAATTACCGATAAAGCTTCTCCTGTGTATATCACACGGACCAACAGTTTTCAGAGCTTCTATATGCATAGCTGATCCATATCCCTTGTTACTGTCAAATCCATACTCAGGATATTTTTTACTGTATTCAACCATCATCCTGTCTCTTGTCACCTTTGCAACAATACTTGCTGCGGCTATTGAAACAGACTTTGTATCTCCCTTAATTATCGGCACTTGTTTTATATCAAGCTCAGGAATTTTAAATGCATCTACCAGAACCAGATCTGACTTAACGTCCAGCCCAAGAACCGCCTCCTTCATTGCGAGGGAATCAGCTTTTGCAATTCCGATATCATCGATTTCTTTTTCGCTTTTGATTCCTATCGAATAACTAACGGCATTTTTTGTAATAATGCCATACAGCTCTTCACGTTTTGCTTCATTTATCTGCTTAGAATCATTTACATATGGGATAATCATCCCTTCCGGAAGGATTACGGCAGCCGTCACTATAGGACCCGCAAGAGGACCACGACCAACCTCATCTACACCACATATATGATGAAACTCAGCTGCATACATATTCTCAAACTGCATCATATCCTGTACGCGGCTGATTTCTTTATTTATTTTGTTTATCCTTTTTTCAGCAGAGCTTATGATTGACTCTTCAAGCTCATCATTATACTCAAGTATTCCAAACTCACTCGTCTTCTTATATTCTTCTTTAATTTTTGCTATAGACTCACTCATAAACGACTCCTTATAAAAAGCATCTAAAGTGTTTATCTTTAGATGCTTTTATATACGTCATAGGTCACTATTTTACCCTTCCGAACTTACTGAACGGTGATAATCTGAAAACAGCCTTTCCTACTATTTTTGATTTGTGGATATTACCAACATCAGGCCAGCGACTGTCACGGCTGTCATTTCTGTTGTCGCCGAGAACAAAATACTCATCCTTGCCAAGCGTAATAGGATCACATGCAGTTCCGCTATCCATGATTATCTCTTTTCCGTAGCTTTCCTGAAGTATCTGGCCATCGATGATAATACTTCCATCAGGCGCTATCTGAACTGTTTCTCCAGGAAGACCAATTACTCTTTTGATATAAAATACATCAGTATCCTTATAAGGGAATACAATTATATCAAAACGCTTTGGATCACCGATTTTATAAGAAAACTTATCAATCCAGAGATTATCACCACTTTCAAGTGTAGGACTCATCGAATGACCATGTACGGTAGTTCTCTGTCCAACAAAGGTAATAATACAAAAACAGATAATTACTACTATACCTATATATATGATGAGATTGAGAAGCTCTTTTACAATATTGACTTCGCCACTCTTAGCGGATTTTTTCTTCTTTTTCTTATAATCCGGATTGTAAGGCTCATCATCCTCTTCTTCAGCAGCTGCTTCTGCTTCCACCCCGGAAACTGTTTCAGCCACTTCTGATGTGTCAGCAGTCGTTTCAGAATCTGCCTCTGCACTAGCTTCAGATACCGCTTCTGTTACTTCTGCTGTATCTACAGCCTCCTTAGCTTCCGCTTCAACTGTCTCAGCATCAGTGATTTCTTCAGAAGGTGCTTCATCATCAGATGCCTTTTTAGCCTTCTTCTTTTCAAGCTTCTGCTGTTTTTTCAGCTCTTTCTCTTCTCTTTTTTTCTGTTTTTTATATTCTTTTTC
>CACYJP010000107.1 GCA_902774725.1 uncultured Lachnospiraceae bacterium | reverse complement strand
CGAATCATATACCGAAAACGGTGATAATGAAAGGCTTAAAAACATAGTACAAGAGTTGAGAGATATATATGAGCGTGATATAATCAAGACTATAGAGGCTAGCTTCAAAAACGAAGAGATATCCCGACATGATATGGAAGTACTTATTAAATTAACCATCCGACTTTTTGATCACCTCTATTCGAAATACAGCAGCTTAGAGGAGGTTGATAACATGCTCTACGACCAATCACTCGATCTTGACATCGATAGATATATGGATAGAATTGAAGAACTTGAAGAGGAAGTTTCTAAAAATGCTGAACTTCTTGCTGAAAAGGATAACACTATTGTTGAAAAGGATAATACTATCGTTGAAAAGGATAACACTATCGCTGAAAAGGATGCCCTGATCGAGCAACTACAAAATGAACTTAACAGATATAAATCATAAAAATCTCATTGGATAACACAAACGGGAACAGTTCTGAGAACTGTTCCCGTTTTACTTTTTTTATTGAAAGGTGCTCTAATTCACTATAGCTCACTATTCTCCTTTGATGCTCCAAGTACCTTGAGTGTTTCGCAATACTTGGACATCTCATCCAGCATAGAATCTATCCTGTCAAATGCATGTCTGCCGTCAATTTCTGCATAGAAGTAATACTGCCAAGGTGATGACTTAAGTGGTCTGCTTCTAAGTGCATTCATACTGAAGCCATGCTTACCTATGACGCCAATGGCATCGGCAAGTGTTCCCGCCTCATTCTTTACAGAGAACATCAGAATAACTGTGGCACCTGAGCCGTTATTGATGATCTCTTCTCTATTTCTGGATACTACTGCAAACATTGTAGTATTCTGAATATCCTCATTTATATCATGATCCAAAAGCTTAAGACCATAAAGACCAGCAGTTTCCTTGCTTGCGATAGCAGCGATGGTCTTGTCACCCATGTCCGCAACCTGCTTTGCAGCTATAGAAGTATTTGCAGACTCTGTAATCTCAAAGCCATGCTCGGATATATAATCAGAACACTGCTGAAGTGCCTGAGGATGACTGATTACTCTCTTTATTTCCGATAGGTGGCTACCCTCAACGCCGAGCAGATTCTGTGATATACGAAGCGGATAGAGGCCATTTACGTAAAGTTCGCCTTCAAACATAAGATCAAGCACCTGTCCAACCTCGCCTGCTGCACTATTCTCGATAGGCATTACGGCTACATCACATTTGCCAAGAGTTACTGCTTTATAAGCCTTCTTGAAGCTGCTGAAGGATACAAGCTCACCATCAGGAAAGAGCTTCTTTGCAGCAATGTTTGCAAATGCACCTTCTATTCCGGAGTAAGCGACTCTCATTTTTTCAACTATCGTATGCTGATACTGCTTTGATATATCCAGCATAGAATACATAAACTGCCTGTAAAAAGGCTTGAAAAGCTCCTCGTTTATATAAGCCTCATTCTTTTTGATAAGCTTCTGTTCTCTTCCCTCATCAAGAATCGGCATTCCATTTTCACTTTTATAATCGGCGATTTTTCCGGCACACTGCATTCTCTGTTCAAAAAGAGCAGCCATCTGCTTATCTATCTTTTCTATCTCGTCTCTGAGCGCTTTCAGATCTTCCATCAAATTCTCCTAATTCTTTCTTTTCAAGCTTATGCTAAACTGCACATCTTACTTTGTATTTTCTACTTTTTTCGAAATATTACTCAACTATCTCCTCTGCTACCTGCTTCTTCGTGAGACCACGATTCATCGCCTCTCTGATTATATGCTCATGGGCGTCCTTCTCACTCATACCCTTTTCTACAAGAATCAGCTTCGCACGACTTACAAGCCTCAGCTCATCCAGCTTCTCATTCACACTGACAAGTTTTTTCTTAAGTCTGTCCAACCTGTCGTTCATAGCAACAAGAAGCTTGATATTTCGTTCGAGTTCTTCTGTCTTTACAGGTTTAGAAACAGTAAGCACTCCATATTCTATCAGATGATCGTTCGCACTGCAATAAAGCTCGCTCGGAACAGCAAAAAGAACCCCGGCACTATTCTTCTCGACGAGGTCCATAACAAAATCGGTTCCCATACCATCCTGAAGCGGTGCATTTATGATAACTATATCATATTCCCTGACAAGAAGCTCACGCCTTGCGGCGGAAGCGCTCTTTCTCACCTCGATCACATTAAAGCGTCTGTCCGGCAGAACCTTTTTCACAACCATATTGAATTGTTCAGAGGACGATACTATCAGAACTGAGTATCTGTTAACCGATCTATCTTTCATTTTGTACTACTAACATAAAAAACTGATGACGCAAAATGTATAACATCTTACATCAATAAACATGAGAATCATTAACCATCAATAAATAATCACATCAAGAAATATACACATCAAAAAAGTACTTATCAGGAAGTGTTCTTATCAGGAAGTGTACTTATCAATAAGCGTCTGCGGGAGAATTCCCGTTAGGAATTCACTCTTCTCCGCAGCCTTTATCGCTTCCTTCCTAGACTTTGGAAGCATCACTTCATCACCTGACATCTCATCAGGAAGACTGAGCTTATTCTCGATTCCGTAAAGACCTGCGTAAATAAGCAGAGCATAAACAAGATATGGATTGCTGTGCGCATCCGGTGAGCGAAGCTCAACCCTGGTTCTTCCATTTATATCATCTATATGCATCAGCTCAGAACCGCTGCTTCTGGACCAGTTGATCTTGTCCGGTGCAGTGCAGTTTCCAAGACGTGTGTACGAAGCATCAGTAGGATTAAGGAAAATCGTGATATCCTTTATCTTCGAAAGAATACCCGCAGCGGCCTGCTTTATAACATCCTCACCATCCTTACCCTCAACAAAAATATTGATATGATATCCATTTCCCGGCTTATCAGAAAGCGGCATCGGAGAAAAATCAGCATAAAGACCGTTTCTGTCCGCTACCGTAGCAACAACCATTTTAAATGTACTCATCTGGTCTGCTGCCTTGAGAGGCTTGCCATAGTGGAAGTCTATCTCGTTTTGTCCCGGTCCTCTCTCATGATGAGAACGTTCCGGTGTAAGGCCCATTTCCTCTATAGTAAGACATATCTCTCTACGAATATTTTCGCCCCTGTCAAGCGGAGCTATATCCATATATCCGGCTTCATCATAAGGAATCTTCGTAGGCTTTGCTTCGTCGTCAGTCTTAAAGAGATAAAACTCCATCTCAGAACCAAACTTGAATTCCACGCCAGCTTCCTCAGCAGCCTTCACAGCGTCCTTGAGGATATTTCTGGTGTCAGCCTCAAAAGGAGTTCCATCCTCCTTGCAGACATCGCAGAACATCCTGAGAACCCTTCCCGAATCAGGTCTCCACGGAAGCACAGAAAGAGTCGAAGGATCCGGTTTCAGATAAAGACACGCATCCTCGCTTCCTTCGAAGCCCCTTATTACCTTTGCGTTGATCGGAATACCTGACTTAAATGCCTTATGTATCTCGCTTGGCATTACCGAAATGTTCTTCTGAGCGCCAAATGCATCTCTGAAGGCGAGTCGGATAAACTTTGCGTCTTCCTCCTCGATATATTCCATTATCTCCTCTTCCGTATACTTCATAGTAAATCCTTTCTATTTTAAATCGTTGATATACGAGGCGTAATATCCTCAAGTACATCCAGCAGTATCCTGACGGTATCAAGCGATGTGAAGATCGTAACTCCGTTCATGATCGCACACCTTCTTATCTCCGCTCCGTCCTGATAATGGATACCGGAAAGTATCGCTCTTGTATTTATGATGTAGCTTACGTAGCCGGCCTCGATTGAACGAAGGACCTCGTCGCTTCCGTCACTAAGCTTTCCTCTGATACGTGTTCTGATTCCATGCTCCTTGAGGAATTCTCCTGTTCCGACAGTTGCTTCTATGTTAAAGCCAAGCTCGTAGAAACGTCTTACAAGCGGAAGTGCTTCCTCCTTATCCTCATCGGCAAGAGTAACCATTACGGTTCCGTACTCCTTCATCTTGATTCCGGAGGCCTGAAGTGCCTTATAAAATGCTCTCTTAAGACTTCTGTCGTAGCCGATTGCCTCACCTGTAGACTTCATCTCAGGTGAAAGATATGGATCCATACCATTCAGCTTTGCAAATGAAAATGCAGGCGTTTTAACATACCATTTCCTTACATTTTTCTTCTCAATTGAACTCATCTTTTCAGCAGCAGCCTCTGCAGCGATCACCTTAAGTCCGCCCTCAGGTGCTACTCCAACATATTCCTGCTCCTTAAGGCTGTGACCGAGCATAACCTTTGTAGCTATATCAACCAGACTGTAGCCTGTTGATTTTGAAAGGAACGGAACACTTCTTGATCCACGAGGATTAACTTCAATGATATAAACATCATCATTCTTATCAACGATAAACTGTATGTTGAAAAGTCCGACTATACCGATTCCGATTCCAAGCTTCTTTGTATAATCAGCAATAGTATCCTTAACCTTTTCCGAAATAGAATAAGGAGGATAAACGCTGGTACTGTCTCCCGAATGCACACCGGTTCTCTCAACCAGCTCCATGATTCCCGGAAGGAATACGTCTGTTCCGTCACAGACAGCATCCACCTCAACCTCTTTACCAACTATATACTTATCAACAAGAACAGGTCTGTCCTCATCAACCTCAACGGCAGTCTTCAGATAATGACGG
Organism: uncultured Lachnospiraceae bacterium; assembly: GCA_902774725.1. GTDB lineage: Bacteria > Bacillota > Clostridia > Lachnospirales > Lachnospiraceae > Eubacterium_Q. The sequence continues at coordinate 3,533 of CACYJP010000107.1, read as the reverse complement.
AGCATCTCTTCGTTTGCAACGATCTCCATTGCACGACCACCAAGTACAAAGCTCGGACGAACAAGTACCGGATATCCGATCTTCTCAGCTGCAGCTACACCGCTCTCGATATCAGTAACGGCAACACCCTTCGGATGAGGTATATCCAGAGATTCAATAACGCTTTCAAATGCATCTCTGTCCTCTGCTCTGAAGATAGCCTCACAGCTGGTTCCGATAATCTTCACGCCCTTCTTCTCAAGTGGCTCCGCAAGGTTTACAGCAGTCTGACCACCAAGAGATGTGATAACACCCTCAGGCTTCTCGAGCTCGATTATATTCATTATATCTTCAACAGTCAGTGGCTCGAAATAGAGCTTATCTGCTGTCGTGTAATCAGTAGAAACTGTCTCAGGGTTATTGTTAATAACGATTGCCTCATAGCCCATGTCGTGGATTGTTCTTACGGCATGAACTGTTGAATAATCAAACTCAACACCCTGTCCGATTCTGATAGGACCTGAACCGAGAACGATAACCTTCTTCTTGTCTGATACTATGGACTCATTCTCTTCCTCATAGGTTGAATAGAAGTAAGGAACATAGCTTTCAAACTCACTGGCACAGGTATCGATCATTTTGTATACAGGCTTTATGTCATAGCTCTTACGAAGCTCCCACACCTCGTCCTCAGTTACACCTGCAAGCTCTGCGATGTAAGAATCAGAGAAGCCCATCTTCTTTGCTTCGTAAACGATGTCTCTGTCAAGAACATCACCAAGAGACTTATCATCCGTCTTCTCCTTAGCCTTCGCTTCTATCTTCTTCTCGAAGTCAACTATGTTCTTTATCTTATCAAGGAAGAACATATCAATTCCGGTCTTATTAAAGATAACCTGAAGATCCACTCCCAGCCATATCAGCTGTGAAAGTGCATAGATACGATCATCCGTTCCATCCTCTATATAAGTAAGAAGCTTTTCAATAGCCTCATCCTTTGCTTCCTTCTCATCTGTCTTGTCAGAGAGATTCTTCACATCAAACTTTGCAAGATGTATATGGTTCTTTCCATCCTCAAGAGACCTGATAGCCTTCAGCAGACTTTCCTCTGCAGTACGACCGACGCTCATTGTTTCTCCTGTTGCTTTCATCTGCGTGGAAAGTACATTTGAAGCAAGAGTAAACTTATCAAACGGGAATCTTGGCATCTTGGTTACGACATAGTCAAGTGTCGGCTCGAAGCATGCAGGTGTGTTAGCAAGATGTATCTCATCAAGATTCATTCCGACAGCAATTTTTGCAGAAACTCGTGCGATCGGATATCCGCTTGCTTTTGAAGCAAGTGCTGATGATCTGGATACACGAGGATTTACTTCTATTACATAGTAGTTAAAGGACTCCGGATCAAGCGCGAACTGACAGTTACAGCCACCCTCTACACCAAGTGCTCTGATAATTCTGAGCGCACTGTCACGGAGCATATGATACTCCTTATTTGTAAGTGTCTGGCTAGGAGCAACAACTATCGAATCACCTGTATGGATTCCTACAGGGTCAAGGTTCTCCATGTTACAGACAACGAGAGCTGTATCGTTCGCATCTCTCATTACTTCGTATTCTATCTCTTTATAACCCTTGATACTCTTCTCAACAAGAACCTGATGTACCGGAGAAAGAGCAAGTGCGTTCTTCATCATCTCGGCCATCTCTTCAGGATTATTTGCAAATCCTCCACCGGTTCCTCCCAGGGTAAATGCAGGTCTCAGGATTACAGGATAGCCTATATCCTCTGCGGCCTTCAGACCTTCCTCAACTGTATATGTGATCTCTGAAGGAACAACCGGTTCACCCAGCTTCTCACAGAGTTCCTTAAACTGTTCTCTATCCTCAGCGCATCTGATGCTTGCAGCGTCTGTTCCGAGAAGCTCTATCTCACACTCCTTGAGAACGCCCTTATCATTCAGCTGCATCGCAAGGTTAAGTCCTGTCTGTCCACCTATTCCCGGAACGATTGCATCCGGTCTCTCAAAACGGCAGATACGTGCCATATATTCAAGAGTAAGCGGTTCCATATAAACCTTATCGGCAATCATTGTATCCGTCATAATAGTTGCAGGATTTGAGTTTGCAAGGACAACCTCGTAGCCCTCCTCTTTAAGTGCGAGACAAGCCTGTGTACCCGCATAGTCAAACTCCGCAGCCTGACCGATAACTATCGGACCTGATCCGATAACAAGTATTTTGTGTAAATCAGTTCTTTTTGGCATCTTCTTTTCCTTTTATATATAAACAGATTTTTAGTAAAGCGGTTCTTCATATTCCGCTATGTTCAAACTCATTTTTCAAGATATACTAATTCTTACCATCCTTATTCAGCTGCATATTGCTTATAAATCTATCAAACAGGTAAGTGCTGTCCTGTGGTCCCGGTGCACTCTCCGGATGATACTGAACAGAGAATATCCTTGGTTCAAAAGCTTTAGCATCTGCCGGCTCTGTTGCAGCCACCTCCGTCATTTCATAATTACAGAGTCCCTCTACAGTATTATCAAGCAGGTTAATGTGTGACACCTTAAGACCTGTTCCCTCAACTGTTGAATCATCTACCGCATAGCTGTGATTCTGACTTGTTATTTCTATTTTTCCTGTTGCCAGATCCTTAACCGGATGATTTCCTCCACGATGACCGAACTTAAGCTTGTAGGTCTTTGCTCCATGAGCAAGTGCTATCAGCTGATGTCCGAGACATATTCCAAACATAGGAAGCTTTCCTTTAAGAGTCTTAAGTGTCTCTATAACCTCAGGTACATCCTCAGGATCTCCGGGGCCGTTTGAAATGAACAGTCCATCAGGATTCATTTTCATGATTTCCTCTGCAGGTGTATTGTAAGGAACAACTGTTACATTGCAGCCATGTGAATTAAGCTCCCTTACGATATTCATCTTCATTCCGCAGTCGATTGCAACAACACTGAACTTATGATTTGAGGTTCTTGCATACCATCTCTTCTTACAGCTGCATCTCTCAACCGCATCACGTCTAAGTTCAGTTTCTCTCAGCTTCTTAAGTCCCTCTTCCTTCGTAGTACTGATATCAGTTATGAGGACCTTTCCCGAACCGTTATCTCTTATACTTCTTACAAGCTTTCTCGTATCAACTCCGTAAACTCCCGGAACATCAGAATCCTCAAGGAGCTCTGAAAGAGTTCTCGTGAAACGGAAATTCGATGGAAACTCATTTACCTCACGCACAATAAGAGCTCCGAGATTAATCATTTTACTCTCGAAGTCCTCATCTGTTATTCCATAGTTTCCGATGAGCGGATACGACATTACAATTGCCTGATCCGTGTAGGATGGATCGGAAATGATTTCCTGATAGCCGGCCATTGATGTGTTAAATACTATCTCACACACAGCTTCTTTATCAGCTCCGAAGCCGTAGCCGAGGTACTCACTTCCGTCCTCTAAGATAAGTTTTTTGTTATACGATGACATTTTGCACTTCCATTCTTTTTTTATGATGTGATATCTATTACTTTTTCGTCATAAAG
>CACYJP010000106.1 GCA_902774725.1 uncultured Lachnospiraceae bacterium | reverse complement strand
TTATTTATCTCGGACCTCTGTGTCCACCGAAGCCGCCTTCACCTCCGAACTCTCCACCGAAACCGCCATCACCTCCGGGGGTAGTTCCATCCGGTCCGCCAAAGCCGCCCATACCATGGCCGCCCATCATCTGGTTAGTTATAGTGTTGGTCTCCTTTCCATTTTCTATAATAGTACCGCCGTTATATACAGCATTTCCATCGTAATCAAATGTCGACTGTCCGCTTATACTTATCGTACCACCATTTATATAGATATCACCGTTTGAGTCAACGCCATCTGTATCTCCGGCTCCCATAGTTATAGTAACTTCGCCGCCATTCATTTCAAAAACAGGTGAAAGCTGAGAGGACTTCTGTCCGGCATTTATTCCATCATCTGATGCAGTTATATTTATGGTGCCTTCGTTTATCTGAATCGATGTAGCCTCAATACACTCTGCACCTGTAAGTGTCAAATCACCACCATCTATCTGCACTGTTGTTGTTGCATGAATAGTATCATCATCAGCGTTCATATTGAAGCTTCCTCCACCGATATAGATGGAACCAACGCTGTCATCCTCATCATTTTCAGCATGAAGTGCATCTACAGAACGAGTAACCTCAATACTTCCGTCAGCTATTTCAATTGCATCATTTGCTTCAAAAGCAGTTCCTGCAGCCTCTGCTGTAATAGTACCACCTGTAATCTTAAGCGTATCCTTGCATACTACAGCGTTATCCGTAGATGTAATTGAAAGAGTGCCCTTTCCATTTAGTACCAGATCATCCTTTGAGAAGATCACTCCATCCAGATTGTTATCCCCATCAGCCACAAAGCTTTGGCTCACTGACATCGTATTATCTGTTCCACTTGCAGTCGTAACAAATACCTTGTCAGCACTCTTAACATATATAGCCGGAGAATCTTCATTTGTTATGCTCACTCCATCCAGAACTATCTGAACCTTATCCTCATCTCCTGCTTCAACGTAAACAGTTGTATCCTTTGAAGAACCGGACAAAACATACACTCCCTCAGAAGTTATAGTCAGATCCTCACCATCCTGAACAGCAAGTGTCTCAGCCTCAGACAGATCTGCCTCCTGCGCCATATCACGCTCAGTAAACATATCATTCGAATTATCAGCCGAAGAATCAGCCTCCGATGTATCGTTCTCTGATGTTTCCTTCTTCGAAGATTTTGTTTCTGTCTGCTCAGCATAAACATCACTTGTATTGAAGCCTGTTTCATCCGACTTACCGCAGCCTGCAGCCACCGTTGCCATCATCATTATCACCAAAATCATACTCATCCGTTTCCTCATAATATACTCCTCCTTTCTCAAGTGTGCGACCAACAGGCGCCGTACGTTTGCTAAGTATATTTACTTAATGCCCTCATTTTGTTGTGCCATATCGCTCTGCGATATGCAAGTCTTTCTCCGAAAGAAGTCTTTCTCCGAAAGCCTTGATTCTGCTTCGCAGAATGCATCTGCTTTCAGCAGACCCTCGATTCTTCGAATCGAGAGCTGACATGACGCCGTTTCACGAGCTTGTCTTTCCGACAAGCGAGGGGAATGGCGTCGTCCTAAAGTGCAGGAACACCAGGCGCCGTCCGGTTTCTCACAAAGAATCCTGTGAATCTATCATCCTGCCCAGACTGATATCCAGATTCCCATTTCTGGTCCTTATCTCATCCAGAAATTCTTTTGTTGAGATACCTGCCTTCAGCTCTACACTGAGTGTAAGCTTGTAAAGGCTTCCCATATTCGAAGTTTTTATTTCATCGTATGTAAAGCTCTTCAGGTACTTTTCAAAAAGATCCTCGAATCTGCCTTCATAATCCAGATTCTCAGGTACGGTTATTCTCAGAGTTCTTTCGCCACTCTTATCAGCTCCGAAGTTTACAAGATTAAGAACAAGGCTGATTATTGTTACAAGAACTGTAAACAGAATCGCTATTCCTATATATCCCATGCCTGTCGCAAGTCCAACAGCCATTGCAAGGAATATGCTTGTTATCTCCTGGCCTCTACCCGGTGCAGATCTGAATCTTACTAAACTAAAAGCTCCTGCTACTGCAACTCCTGTTCCAATGTTTCCGTTTACAAGAATTATTACAAGTTCAACGATAGAAGGAAGAAGCACCAGCGTAATCACGAGGCTTTTAGTATATCGGTTTTTAATCATATAGGTTCCAGCAATAATGAAACCACATATAATAGCAACTATGGTTGAAATCGCAAATTCACTTCCTGTAAATGCACCATTACTTATTATCGAAGAAAATATCTTATTAAACATACGCCACCGCTCCTTTCCTTATATCTTTATCAGCTGCAGCAATTTGCTGACATGCTTTTATTACTACTTCATTATTTTCCTTTATCATCTGTGTATATGCTCTTCCGTACTTTGAGAATGAAACAGGGAATATCCCAAGCTCACTCATTTTTTTTGAAAGCTCCATCGGAAAAGCATTCGTGACCTTTATTTCCATCATGTACTGTCCGGGCTTCGTTATCTGCCTGCCTATACTTTGCGGAAGCAGCAGATCCTTTCTGTTCACCCATCTCAGATCCAGACATCTGTCATTCCATGAGATATTTGAATCAAATGTAACTCTGAAGCTTTCATCCTCTATACCTGCCATAGCTATACGATCGTAATAGATGGTCATTACCGGTTTCAAGTGCTTATACATATTCATAAATCCTTCTATCTCCTTCGATATCTGGGAATCATCCAGCCTGTCTCTCTTCCCGGTCATATATTCATAAGCATCCAGATATTTTCCTGCTATCCTTCTTTTATAAACGATCCCGTCGTATTTCTTCTTTATCTCTATAAATGAATTAGTATCATTATGTGTCTCTCCGTAGGTCCTCAGCCTTATCTTCTCCTTATAGACCGGTTTCTCAAGGGATGTTCTGATGAGTCTGTAATCCGGTGTGTCAAAATAGATATTGTTTATTCTGGAAAGCCCATAATCATCAACCCTTGCCATAGTCTGCAGAAAGGAGAAAAGCTCCTCATACTGCTTTTCATTTATGAGATACTTTATTTCACTTCTCTTAAAAACTTCTATATATTCACTCATAATAATTTCCTCCTTCCTGCAGCTTTTATAATTCTCACTTTGTTTTGTTATGGCTATACTAATAGCTCTAGCTTAAATGAAAATTAAAAAATAAAAAAAGACGTTATGAAAATTCATAACGTCAAAACGATTTCAAATGTAGTTTCGCCATCCTTTGAATATGCCCTGATGTTGCCATCATGATTTACCGCAATACTCTTCGCAATAGCAAGTCCAAGCCCATACCGGTTCTCACTTCTATTACGTGACTTATCGGATCGATAAAATCTTTCAAAGATCTTTTCTTCTTCTCCTTTTGCTATCGGATCTCCCTGATTTATTATTTTAATACTGATCAGGTTCTTTATCCTATGCATATTCACTCTTATAGTTGAATCCTTGAAGCTATGCTTCACCGCATTGTCCAGAATCGTTGAAATCATTTTCTCGATTTCTTCCTTACTGCATTTAAAGGTGATTCCCTCTTCTATATCTGTTTCAATAGTAACTGATTTTTCAAATGCAACACCTTCAAAAACAAGTGCAGTCTTCTCAACTATTTTGGACAGATTCTCTTCTTTAAATGAGCCCTTTTCCAGACCCTCTTCAAGCTTGGAGAGATTAAGCATTCCCGCAATCAGCTTATTCATTCTATCTGATTCATATCGGATATTCTCTACATACTTTCTGCTTTCTTCGCCAAAGGCATTCTCTTCCCGGTCATTAGCAGCTTTACTATGATTTTCTAGTTCATCCGCCGAAGCCATTATAACAGCAAGCGGTGTCTTAAGCTCATGAGATGCGTCAGCAATAAAGTCCTTCTGTTTCTTAAATGCTTCTTCAGCCGGTCTGGTGATCCATCCGGTAACAAGTCTGGAAAGAATATAAATGATTATTTCAATAACTATAAATAGAAGCAACGATACTACAAGCAGCTTTGTCAGCTTCGAGGCTACACTTTTTGTATTGAGAATAGTTATCGATCTTCCACTCACATAATTAAAAGCATATTCACTGAAATAAAGGCATCCTATTTCCTGTTTATCCTGATCATTTTCTGCCAGGATTTCTCCTGCTATTTTTTCAACATCAAAATCAGAGGATGCATTTCCATGACTTATAATTCGTGATATCTCTCCGCTCTCAAGCTCGACGGTATAAACCTCCTGATCCATAATCATCATTTTATCTATATCAGGCTGCTGTCCTTGGTCTTCATTTGGCGACGGTTCATTCCCATCATTCATGCCCGGCCCCGGCCCATTCCCATCGTCCTTCTCACGAAAGCCCTTCATCCCCTTATCACTCATAACATTTATACTTCTGGAGACGCTTTCCGATTCTCTTCTGTAGTTCTGAACATTAAGAAAAACAACACTGACAACAAGTATAGCTGTCAGTATCATAAAAATAGTGATAAATGTTTTTCTCCTCAGTTCTTTCAACTTAATCCTCCGTCATACGGTATCCCATACCTCTTATTACCTTGATAGAGACCTTTGAATCAATTATCTTCAGCTTCTTTCTTACAAAAGAAAGATATGCCTCCATATTGTTAGATACAGCCTCGCTTTCCATCCCCCAGACTCTGTCATAGATCATTTCCTTAGAGAGTATCTGATTAGGATTAGACATAAAGTATTCAAGAAGCTGAAACTCTTTATTGTTGATATTTACACTTTCACCTGTTTCCTTATTCTTTACAGATGAATCCTTATATTCCAGAACTATGTCACCGAATTCCAAAGAATTACTTACTACATTTTCTATTCTGAGCTGTGCATTGACGCGTGCAACAAGCTCATCTATATGAAACGGCTTCGGGACATAATCATTTGCACCTTCGCTGAAGCCAAGAAGTCTGTCCTCCAGTTCGCCCTTTGCAGTCAGCATAATAACCTTGGACTGTACACCTTCTGACTTGATCTGCCTCAGGATATCCATGCCATTTACTTTTGGGAGCATGATATCAAGAATTATCAGATCGTATATTCCGGACAAGGCATTATATAATCCTTCCTCTCCGTCATTTGATACATCAACTGTATATCTTTCTTTTTTTAGTCTCTCTGACACAAGCTCTGCAAGAGAAAACTCATCTTCTACAACGAGAATACGCATATACTACGCCTCCTGATCAGGACGTTATTTTTCTGCCTCTGTATCACTACTATTTTGTTTCCACTCTATCTCGATATCCTCTTTTACCGGCTTAGTGAAATCATAATCCCACTCTCCGCCAACAGATGGATCAGTCGGAGTTGAAAGAATCACTGTATCCTTCTCTACTGATTCAACACAGTACACTTTGTTATTATACTTGAAGGTTACCTCAGCCTTACCTTCCAGGTATTTTTCAATTTCCTCTTTCTTTATACATAGCTTTCTGCTCGAAACCTTTGCAAGCCTTTTCAGAACTGTTGCAGGAAGCCTTGCGTAGTCTATCTCCGACGGAGCAGCCACATACTGAGTAATATTCTCATCCTCACAGATAAGAATCTCATTTCCCTCAACGACAAACTGTTCCTCTTCTGACTCATTACCTTCTTTATCTATAAGCCTGACATCAACACCGCCTTTGAAAACCATTACTCTTGTATATTGCAGATCATTTTCTTCATATGTTTCAACTCTGAAGATATCACCTTTTGCAGATATACTGGCATTCGATGTTTTTACCACAAATGTAGAATCCTTCGAAAGCTTCTTTCTTATATCAAAGCTGACTGCACCACGCTTAAGACTTATATCAGTTTCACTTTCTCTTTTTGTACCTGATATATTGATCTCAAGCTCTGATTTTTCATCAAAATAGATATATTTATCTCTATCGGCCTTAAGTGTAAGAACACCATTATTCAGCACCAGTGAATCACCGGAGAGAATATTCATATTTTTATATAATTCTATTTTTTCTATATCGTTCCTTGTTATAGAAGCATCCCCTGAAACATCACTTACTCTCAGAGTTCTCTCATTAAGCTTCCCGAAAATCAAAATCCCAAGTATCACTAAAGCAGCAACCGCCACTGTGACAATACTGATAATTACTACTTTTTTCTTCATCACCTTCACCATACTACATTAATACTTTGTTTAATACTCCTTAAACACGATTTAAGTATTCCTTTAACTCCTTACACAGATATTCATATCTCTCTTTCTTTTCTGTCTTTTTAAAGTGCTCTTCTCTGAACTGTTCCTCCACATGCTCATAATCAAGTACTTCATCGCCAAACTGTTCGCTGGTAAGATCGAACTTTACTCCATCCACCACGTTGAAGCAGTGATAATTTCCACCCGGTCTAAGTATCCCATAAACTCTTCCGCCAAATATATCCTGGACGAGAAATGAAGTGATTGAGCACTGTCCCAAAGTAATATTCTCCTTACTCCATTCCTCCCTCAGTCTTGGTGCACAGGTATACTCACACCATATATTCAGCAGAGCATCATAAAGACTCTGCGGTGTGGAGATACCCTTATATTCAGTATTCAGAGCAGGCTGCGTAGCCGTCTCCCATCCGTAAAATCTATACTCCATTTTCACCTCACACAAAAACTCTCGTGCTATTTTTCCTCAGCACTATAATAAGCCTCCAGCTTCGGTCTTGCATTTACATAGTATTCTTCAAGTCTCTTATCAAAATGATTTCCCATGCTCTCCATCATGATCTTATCAGCCTGTTCAAAGGACATACTCTCCTTGTAAACACGTTTACTTACCAGAGCATCATACACATCTGCAATAGCCATGATCCTTGCTTCAAGAGGTATCTCCTCGCCCTTCAGTCCTTCAGGATAACCTGAGCCATCCATTCTTTCATGATGATAATGAGCAACATTTTCAGCTATCTTTTTAAAGCTCTCATCATCAGTATCCTTAAGTATCTCATGCACAATCTTTGCACCCTCAGCCGCATGAGTCTTCATTTTCTCAAACTCTTCGTCAGTGAACCTTCCAGGCTTCTTAAGAACATTATCATCTACGGCTATTTTACCTAGATCATGCATAGGTGCTGCCTTGACCAGATCACGGCAGAATTCATCAGAAAGATTAAACTTATTATCCTTCTTTATCTCATCAATAAGCATCCTGACAACATCACTGGTTCTCCTTACATGACCGCCGGTTGAATTATCTCGACTTTCAACTACAACCGCCATACTCAGGATAAGATTGTCATGCATCTCAACTATCTTCGCAGTTTTCTTCTCAACCTCATCTTCCAGCTGACTGTTATAGTTATCAAGAAGATTTATGTACTGCTGATTCTTGGTGTCATCCCTCAGAATCAGCTGATAGCCTCTCTTTTTCGAACCGTAGTACAGATAGTTTATATCAACCATATAGATGATATTATTATTTTCATTTTCCTTATCCCTAACTATGTAGAGATTCTGATTGCTGGTATTATCATTTTCAAAATGTTTCAGCCAGTGACAAACTGTTTTCCTGAGTTCCTGATTGCTTTCCACCCGCTTATCAATCGGCATCTTTTTAAGCGCAGGAAGTATACGCTGAGCAGTCTCATTACTTCCCAGATATTTGTGCTTCATATCCAGTGATATAAAACCGGTTTCACCCGTCTCGGCCATAGACTCTATTACCGTATCTATTATGTCATACAGGGCCATTCTCCTTATTATGATCAGATAAACAAGCTGTGCCACTATATAAAAATACGGAAGTATCTCGCTTGTTTTAAATAGGAATCTTGAACCCGCAAATGCAAATATCGAAAGCATCTCCGGAAGGAAAAGGAGCAAAAGAATCCATCTGGATACGGGCTTTTCCAGCATATAGGTATAGATGATCGTTCCAATACCGATAGCAAAGAACATCATCAGCATCAGGTAAAAAACCGTATGCATAAATCCATATTCTTTTATTATTTTTACATCATCACCTATTCTATTAAAAGAAATAGCTTTGTAAAAAAGAGGATACCTGCCTATGGTAAGTACACTTCCATAAACTATTACAGTGGATAAGAAAAGAATCGCTCTTATCCATCTCTTTATATTGATATTACAAAGCCTGAAAACACTTAGGTTAATGAAAAGAATCAGAAAACATCCACCTATATACTCTATCTTGGTGGCCATAAGAAAGCCTTCCTTTTCTCTTGCCATTGTCTCAAACCAGAAGCCGAGATTGGAAACCGGAATAAGCGCAAAAATCATCGTAATATTTACTTCAAAATGTTTCTGCCATTTATATACATATACAGTTGTTAGTAACATCGATAAGATAAATGGTATCACTTATACTATGCCTCCGTTTTTTTTTAAAAAACCATCTATATATTTTAACACAAATTAAAAAAATAATGAATAAACAAAAAAGAAAACCCGTAACTAAAAAAAAACCCGTAACTCCTTTTACAAAGTTACGGGTTAAATACGTATTCACTAACTATTCTGCTATCTTCTTCATTTCCTCTATCATACTCTCATCAAGAGGTGCTTCCTTTAACTTATCCCATGCCTTCTTTGCAACATCAATGATCTTCGGAGGAAGAAGTTCCTCGTGATCCTTGTAGTGACCATAACCACGATAGTGACTGGAATACTGAGCCACTTCCTGTCCTTCTCTGAGTACCCAAACCTTCATATTTGGCTCGCCCTCATGTGTATTGTTTCTAGGGCGAAGCTCGATCACCCATGAATCATTTTCGAAGATTACTACATTCTGCACTATAAATACCTCCTTCTGTTTAGCTATCACATTTTTCAGTCTTACACCCTGCTTTTTATCATAAAAAGCACTAAAAATAATATAGCACATTTACACTCTCATAACAAGAAGAAAGGGACAGAATTATAAGCTTTTACACAAGTAGTGAAACAACCTTTTTTACTATATCAATATCCCTCATAATATCTCCTGTTTCCAGAGAATGATTAGCGTCCGGATAAACATATAAAGGGATATTCAGACGCTTGCACTCTGTCTCAACCACATCGGTTTTAACCCATGGGTCAGCGGTCCCATGAAACGCTATACCGGACTCCTCCCTTGCATAGATAAAGGTTTCAGCCAGGGGCGTCATATAGATAAATCTTATCTTTGAATAGAGCCCCTCATCTCCTGCAAGCTCTCCAATTTCCTTCGCATAGGCAGCTGCTACAATCGTACCGATGCTTTTACCTACAAAAACTATTTCACTGTATTCTCCCCATTCTATCTGAGACAACTCTTCACGCGCTATTTCCATCGCCATTTCAAAGGTCTTTTTCATTTTTGAGCTGTCACCAATCGCCTTTTTCGGAAGCTTGCCGTAATTAACACTTATTACCTCGTAGCCTCGGCTTTTATATAGCTTTCCCGCATAGTAAAGAAGCGGTTTATCCGGCGTATAACCTATTCCGGGAAACAAAACACATATCTTCATCTCGGCTCCTCCTTTAGTAAAGCGGACATTCATATTCCGCTTCGTTCAGTAAATATTTTATCACACACACCTCTTTTTTTTTAGCTCTATTTTTGCTACAATCACTTAGGATTAATGGGAGGAAAGAACAAATGAGTACCACAATCGTTCTTCAGCAGATGGGTGTGATCATCATCCTGGTTGCCATAGGAATTTTTTTATATAAAAGAAGTATCATTGATGACCATACATCCAGAAAGCTTTCA